>JALSQB010000018.1 GCA_026985655.1 Campylobacteraceae bacterium
ATAATTTAAATTTATATTTAAGTTTTAATATAATATACTACAAGTATTAATATTAAGGACAAGAAATGAATTTGTATAAATTACTTTTAATATCTCTATTTTTCACTTCTTTATCACACGCAGACATTCGTTCTGAGTTTCCCAGTTACTCCTATGTTTTAACGGAGTTTGGTGTCGATGAAAATTTTATAGATAATCCAGAATTTCAAAGTTTTGTTAATCAAAATAAAAATATTTATCGTAAACATTATATTCAAGCTGTTCAGCGTGGAGGATTAATTATTCCGACGATTAAAGAGATGATGTATAATGCAGACATCTCACCACTATTTCTTTATGTTTCAATGGTTGAATCTGCATTTAATCCAAAAGCTACATCACGCACAGGTGCAGGTGGATTATGGCAATTTACGGTCAATACAGGAAGTAAAGAGTTCCATCTCAAAATTAATGAAAACTTAGATGAGCGTTACGACCCCATTCGAGCGACACATTCAGCCATTAAATACTTTTATAAAATGAATAATAATTTAAATGCTTGGTACCTCACGGTAATGGCATACAATTGTGGTAATGGTTGTGTTAATAAGACACTTAGAAAAGCAGGTACAAGGGATTTAGGTACTTTAATTTCATCTAACAATAATTACATTAAAGCTGAAACAAAAAAATATATTAAAAAAGTTTTACTGATGGCGATGATAGGGGAGAATTATTTGTTTAAAAATGATGATAACCTTGGTGTAATGATGGAACAGATAAACAGAGATAGTATCACCCCTGTGAAAGTACGTTCAGGTGAAACTTTAGAGCGTTTAGCCTCTATTTTAAATATGGACCCTTTTTATTTAAAAAAGATTAATGCCCATTTAAAAAATGGACGTGTTCCTTTTGGACATGGCTATGAGATTAATATTCCTACTTCAAAAGTAAATATTTTTTATAAACGTTATACACAAATGATTAGACAACGTGATCTAAATCATCAATTATATGCATAAAGGTTAAATTATGATTATTAAAAAAACAATGTTATTGGTTTGTATTGGTACGCTTATGTTAAGTAGTTCTTCTGCAACAGAGATGAAGGCTAAAAGTTCTTGGAAAAATCTTAAAACTACCAGTGGTAAAAAAAAGAAGGATTGTGTCAATTGTTATGCAACCCCTCTTAAGAAATCTAAACCAAAAGTTAAGCATTATGGTGTTTATGAGTATGAAGAGCCAGTCTCTATGCCTGTTGTTAATAAATATATTGCACCTGTGATTGCCACGACAAATAGTGCTTCGGGATCTTATGCTATTGGTTCTAAACTGACTGTTCAAGTTGGAGCATTTAGAAACTATGCAGGAGCTAAAAGATTTAAAAGAAGATACTCTGCACTCTCTTCAAAATATGGTGTAAGCATTAGAAGAATATATTATCATCATAAACCTTTATATCGAGTACAAATTAAAGGTTTTAAAAATCATAGAGAAGCCAATAGCTTTATTGCTAAGTATGGTACGAGTGATGCTTTTCTTGTAAGAAGATAAAAATTTATGCTAAAATATCCTTAATAATTTAGAGGATAATCCATGATAGAACTCTCTCGAGAGACCAAAGAGACACAAATCTCTGTTAAACTTGAACTTTATGGTCAGGGAAAATCAAATATCAACACAGGTGTTGGTTTTCTTGACCATATGTTAGAAGCTTTTTCTAAACATTCCCACATAAACTTAGACGTAACATGTAAAGGTGACACGCACATAGATGACCATCATTCTGTTGAAGACATTGGCATTGTTATTGGTCAAGCGCTTAAAAAAGAGCTTTATCCGATTCAAAATATAGAGCGTTATGGTAACGCAACGGTAGTCATGGACGAAGCATCTGTTACGTGTGATCTTGACATTTCAAATAGACCTTTTATTGTTTTTGAGATGCCAATGGAGGGAAAAGTAGGTAGTTTTGATGTGGAACTAGTCGAAGAGTTTTTTAGAGCCATCACTTTTAATGCTTCTATGACCGTGCATATTATCTGCCAGAGGGGAAGCAACAAACATCATCGAATAGAAGCTTCTTTTAAAGCTTTTGCTGTGGCACTGCGTCGTGCTGTTAGTATTAATAACAATGCAGGTATTCCTAGTACTAAAGGGGTACTATGAGCATTGAGCTAATTGTCCTAGATGTTGATGGAACGCTAACCGATGGAAAAATAAGCTATACGCAAAATGGAGATGAGATTAAATCTTTTTGTGTTAAAGATGGTCTTGCCATCGCTTCTTGGATAAAGCTTGGTAAACAAGTGGCTATTATTACAGGACGTAGTTCTAAAATAGTAGAACGACGTGCCAAAGAGTTAGGAATTGAACATTACTATCAAGGCGTTCATAATAAACAAGAAATCTTAGAGACGCTCTTAAAAAAGTTAGATTTAAGCATGGAGAATGTCGCCTCAATGGGTGATGATTTAAATGACTACGTGATGCTGAAGCACTCTAAGTTAGCTTATGCTCCCCAAAATGCTTCTTCTTATGTAAAAAAGATTGCTACGGAAGTTTTGTCAAGAAATGGTGGTGATTCGGCAGTTCGTGAGATGATTGAAAAGTTAATTATTTTAGAGCATTTAGAAGAGAAGTATTTAGCATTATGGTGTTAAGAATTGAGTATTTACTTTTTTTGGTCGTCTTGATTTTACTCTTAAGTGTTATTGGCATACACCCTCGCTCTCAGATTGCAAAAGTCGCTACGCAAAAAAAAGAGCTTGAGTTTCAAAATTTTTCTCTTTATGAGATAGAAAAAGAGAAAAGTGCTTATGAAATTTCTTCTAAAGAGGCTTTTTATGAATTAAATATGCTTTATATGAATCAAGGTGTAAATATCGTAAGAGATGATGGTTTGAGCTTTACTACTAATAAGTTAAAATATAATACAAAAACAAAAGATATTACGGCTATAAAATCCTTTGTCTTAGAGTTCAATGGCACAAGAATTCAAGGTGATAATCTGGCGCTAAATATGAAAAATAAAAAAATTACGGCCGATAATATTAAGGCACAAATTCTCTTAGAGCCTTAGATTGGTAAGTTTGTCAATCTTCTCTAAATAATCATGAAAATTTAAAGAGGTAACAGCTGTTCTTCCTAAAGCATAATGGCGTTTTGAATCACCCCAAACTGTTTGAATGATATATGGCTCACCTTTGTACTCACCTATGTATAGGGTAATATGCCCTTTTAAATGTAAAATAGTCCCTCCTGGAATAGCACTGTTTCTTAAAAAAGTCTGTTTAGAGGTTTTTGAAAGACCAGAAAGTTTTATTTTTGCATTAGAGACATTAGATTGTGATGTTGAGTTTCTAGGCAGTTTTAATCCAACAGTCGCATAAATTTCTTGAATAAATTTTGAACAATCTTGCTCTCCATACATTCCACCCCAACCATAAGGCATATGTAGAAATTTAAAGGCTTGGGTGATAATATTTGCAGGGGTATATTTTAAATAGCCTTTATGGACATCACTACTTTTAACTGTGGCATTGGTAAAGACTAAATCACCCTTTTTATCAGCCGTAGGAATCATTACCATTGTTTGCTCATCTATGTTTAAAAGAGAGGGTAATCTCACACCCATACGCATGTAGTCATGATATTTCCCTCCAATCTTGACAGCTGTTTTTGCTGATGTTGTTACCACAAAATTTTTACTGTTTAAGTAATCTAAAATCTCTTTTTTTGTACCAAAAGCAATATCTTGTGCGCGTACCCAGCCAGAACTTGTGGGTGAGATACCGTAGTACCAAAGACCATCTTCACTGGTATGTAAAATAGCAAGAGGGGTGGCAATATCAAGTGCTGAGTTTTGATTACGGTCAAAATGAATTTGATTTTTTTTCTTAAGCAGTGCTAATTCAGTAGGAATAATTTTTTGATTGGTATAAACCGTGGTTAAGGCATAACGTGTCTTGACTGATTTAGTTAAAAAACCATTAAGGTTTAGCTCATTTTTTATTTTTTGATAAAATTCACTTGAAATTTTATTGCCATCACGTAAATGCGTGGTTCGGGATTTAATCCCATTAAAACTTTCTAAAATACTATTTTTGACCCAGGAGCTTCCATAGGCTTTACTAATATCTTTAAAAAGTGTTAGCGTATGTTTTTTGTAAGCAGTATGGTGGTTAAACTTTTTTATCTCTTTATCGCTCATTATGACTTTATTAGGCTTGTCAATTTTATCAATCCAAAACTCAGGTATTTTTAAATGCCGATTGGCATTGACAATAATCACAGGCTGTTTTTTCTTGGAATTTGAAAGGACAACCGAGGTGTCATCTATATCTTGACAAGCAGAGATAAAGAGTAAAATTAAAAGAGAGATTAGGTATGTTTTTTTCATAAAAGGATTATAGCTAAAAACTTAAGATAATCAGCTCTTGATATACTCAATTGGGTCTTCAAGCCCTGCTAATTTAAAGCCATTTAGGCGTAAACGACACGAGTCACAAACCCCACAAGCCTCTTTTTCTTCTTTGTAGCATGACCACGTATCTTTTAAAGGTACATGTAGTTCAATAGATTTAGTAACGATTTCAGACTTTTTTAAATGAACTAAAGGCATTTTAATTTCAAGTTTCGTCTCCTCTTTTGTTCCTAAATTAATAGAGTCTTCCATAGATTTTATGTAACTGTTCCTACAATCAGGGTAGCCAGAACTGTCCTCTTCAACAACCCCAATAAACAATGCTTCAGCCCCATGTTTTTCAGCCAATGCTGTGGCAATGGAGAGAAAAATACCATTACGAAAAGGAACATAGGTTATGGGAACACCTGCTTCTATGCCTGTTGTTGGAACGTCAATGGAACTATCGGTTAATGCTGAAGCCCCAATCTGTTTAAAAAAATCTAAATCTATCTCATACTTTTCTACTGTATTGAGATGTTTAGAAATTTTACGAAAACATTCTAACTCTTTTTTTTCGGTTCGTTGTCCATAATTAAAATGTAAGGCAATGATTTCATAACCCTTATTTTGTGCTATTTTAGCACTCAAAGCAGAATCCATGCCCCCCGATATGATACATACAGCTTTTTTCATTTGTAAGTAGTCTCCATTTTTTAAACGTATTTTACCCTCTTGCTTATGGGCTTATGCTAAAATGATGTTTACTTAGTTTTGTTTTTT
>JALSQB010000019.1 GCA_026985655.1 Campylobacteraceae bacterium
ACCGAAGTCGTAGCCGTAATGGTGGAGGAAACCGTGACAGAGGTGGACGAAGTGGAGAGAGACGAGGAGGAAACCGTGACAGCAGAAATGGTGGAGGAAACAGAAGTAGCCGTAATGGTGGAGGCAACAGAGACAGAGGATAAATCCTCTTTTTCTAAAATTTATTTAACGAATACACAATAAATACATCTTTACTTGGTTATAATAGTTTTTAACAAAATATTTCGTACTTTCAAAGGATTCAAAATGAAAAAATTACTTTTAACCCTCGTACTTATTTTTAGTACACTTTTACATGCTGAAGAGGTCCCTTCTTTTAGCTTAACCACTGTTGATGATAAAAACATTACGGTCAATCAGCTCAATATTTCTAAAACAGAGACAGGTTTAGAGTTTAAAGAGTTTAAAGGCAAAGCCGTTCTATTGGTACTCTTTGGACACCGATGTCCTCCTTGTCTTAAAGAGATTCCAG
Organism: Campylobacteraceae bacterium; assembly: GCA_026985655.1. Classification (GTDB taxonomy): domain Bacteria; phylum Campylobacterota; class Campylobacteria; order Campylobacterales; family Sulfurovaceae; genus UBA1140. The sequence continues at coordinate 473 of JALSQB010000019.1, forward strand.
AGTTTATTGCTTTAACTAAAAAACATAAAGATGATTTGGAAATTGTTGCGATTGAATCACAACAGTACCCAACAGATAAAGTAAAAGAGTTTGTTGCAGAACATCAAATGAACTATAATGTAGTAGCAGGTATTGAACATAATGATTTTATTATGTACATTGCTAGCATGGCAGGCTACACACAGGGAATACCTCTACCACTTTTAATTGCCGTTAATAAAAATGGAGAAGTTGAACAAGTTCAAGCAGGCATTATTAGAGAAGATGAACTAGAGATGCTAGTGGAAGAGCTAAATAATTAAAAGAGTGTATTAAAAAAAGGGAAAATTAATGCAAAATAGAAAAATTAAATTTATACAGACAACGATTTTAATCGTTACACTTTTTACCTATACAGGTTGTTTCTTTGGTTTTTTTGAAGATGAACCAAAAGTACAATTTATAGAACCTAAAACAGTAGAGACTAAAACCGTAGAACCTAAAATAGAACTGGCAAAGGTCACAACTAGCAGAGTAGAGACCATAACACCTACGGTTGAAATAGAAAATACTGCCTCTAAAAATATTGTCGCTGAATGTACCGATGAGATTAGCAGTCCTTGTCATAAAGAACCTATTACAAGCCAAGAGTTATCAACATCACAGAGTCTTGTTAGTAGTAATAACGCGACCTATAGATTACGAAGTATTCAAGGAAAAAATATTACCATTGAAGCAGGTTCTACAGGATACCAATTTCCAGAGTTTCAGAATAAGATTGTTGTTTTAGAAATGTTTGGAAAAAGTTGTTCTCATTGTATCAAAGAGATGCCAACAATGCGTAAGCTTAAAAAACGTTATGGTCGTTATTTAGAGATTGTTGCTGTTCAAGTTGAGGGTAAAATGTCTAAACGACAAGCACATGCACTTTTAAGAAGACATAGAATTACCTACCCTGTTATTGCAGGAGATACAGCAAAAGAGTTACAATATCATGTACAAAATACCTTTGGGTGGTTAGGAACCTTACCTTTTATTATGGTCATAAAAGATGGCGTAACCGAATTTACCTATCGAGGTTCAGTTTCTTACAATAGAATAAATAAAGATATTCGTTCTCTTTTAAAATAAAACTTCTTTGGTTATAATTCTTTAATTAAAAATTAAGGAATTATACAATGCTACCTAATATATTAACAAAAACCAATAAAACAAAAAAAGGTAAAACCGAGAAGCATCTGCGTTGGTGGGTGACACTTCTTCTCTCTTTGGCACTTGCTATTGGAACTTGGAATCCTTTAGGACATCACTTTATTCACTACATCTCTCAACAAGATATTTTAGCTGGATTTACTCCTTTTGCTATTTTGATGATGATAGGTTTATGGATACTTGCTATTAAATCTATTTTACAATCTATTGGAATGGCAGGCACTATTGCAACCATTCTTATTATTTTGGCTTTTCTTTGGGGACTTAATCAATACGGATTTCTTGACTTTTCAAGCTCAACTCAAATGGGTTGGACAGGTACGATTTCAGTCGGAATTATTATTTGGATTGGGATTAATGCTTCTATTATTTGGAAAACCATTACAGGTGTTTATGCGACTGATAGCGTAGAATCTGAATAAATTTTTTAATGCAAAGAAGATATAAAGCACTTATTGCCATTGTAGTTCCTGTCGCTATAATGGCAATACTTTCACAGGTTCACCCACTCTCCTATAACTATATTATGGGCTATATGATAGCCGTTGTATTGGTATTTAAATCTTCCATTATCTCTCTATGGCTTCTTTCTAAACTTAAACTTTTACATTTTTTAAAAGGTCTAACCATCTTTCAAGCCTTGCTTTTAGGCATTAAAAGATGGCTCATTGACAATGTGGTTTCTAAATGGTTAAACAAACATATTATTAGCCATTTTAAAAAACCTTTTCAAGAACTTTTCCAATATTACAATGCCATTAACTTTAAAACAAAAATGAAAAACTTTATTGTTATTGTGCTTCCTTTAGGTGTAGGTATGTGGGTACTCTATCTTACCGATGTTTTAACTCATATTGCACTTGTTATGGAGTTAAAAGTCTTTGTAATTGGTTTCTTTAAAGGTCTGTGGATTATTGCTTCAAAAGTCATTGTTTGGCTAACCTCTTCATGGTTTGCTCCTATTTTTGAAGTATTTGCTCTGTCTTACCTGCTTACCTTGCTTGAAAGATTGTTAGGGAAAAATAATCCTATTAGCCGTTTTTTCAACTATACAGGGGCTAAACTCAATAATTTTTTAGCATTTATTGGGCTACTTAGTGACAAACACATTGAACCTATTTTGAACAAAAATGTTTCTCAACGTAGCGAACGATTTGGCTCTAAAATTTCAGAAATGATACGCAATAAAAAAATTAAAGATGAGTATCTCTACTTTGATAATTTTCAAAATATCATACTCAAAGGGCATATCAATGCCTATTATGCTTTTGAAGGCATGGAAGAGATGAAAGACAAAAAATTGCTTTACAGTTTGATTAATGAAAAAACAGCAGACAACATTGACATTGTCGCCTATGTGTCACGAAATGGTAAAGGGGATTTACTTGATGCCAAAATCATTGATGATTATTACCATGACATTTTCATACTTAAAGGCATTGCTAGTCATCGAAATCATGGGGTAAGGGTACAAAATACCGATAGCATAGATTTTACAGATTTTTGGGTTCTGAATACCAGTCAATACCCTGTGTGGATTAAAAGTCACTCTGAGGTTATTGAGCCTCAAGAGCTACAAGGACATGCGATGCTATTGATTAAGACACAACACCATGTTAATTTTAACAATGATGATTTATATTTTGAACATAAGGGTGTATCGGTCTCACCAACCCCAATAGATTAAAGCTCTTTCCAAACAGCCAAGGCTTGAAAATGCTCTTGTACGTCATGGCAACGGACAATATTTGCACCATTTTCTACTGATTTTAAATGAATTGCCAATGTTCCTGCCAAGCGTTTTTCAATTGGGCTAGGGACAATTTGGTCAATCAAGGACTTTCTACTCGCTCCTACCAACACTTCACACCCAAACTTTTTAAAATGCCCCATGTTTTTAATGAGCATCAAATTATGTTCCAATGTTTTACCAAAACCTATGCCCACATCTAAGATGATGTTTTCTCGTGCTAAGCCCAAAGCTTCACAGTTAGCAATACGTGCTTCAAAAAACTCACTTAGCTCTAGTATGACATCTTCATACTGTGGATTCTCTTGCATTGTTTGAGGTGTTCCTTGCATATGCATAATGCAAAGCTTAGCTCTATATTTGACAGCCAATTTAATCACTTCATTATTGGACGCACCTGTAATGTCATTGACTAGATTAAAGCCTGATTTTAAAGCATACTCTATGACCATTGGAGCATAAGAATCAATGGAAAAAGAGACTTTCTCATAAAGCTTTTGAGCCTTAATCAGATCACAAATAGCTTTAATACGTGCCAACTCCTCTTCTTCGCTCACTAAAGGAGCATTCGGTCGGCTCGACACACCCCCAATGTCAATAATGTCAGCCCCTTGTTCTATCATCTCTTCTATTTTATCTATGGCATCATCTGCTCTAAATCTTGATGCTTCAAAAAAACTATCATCATTGGCATTAATGACCCCCATGATTTTTATTTTATGCTCTTTTACTTTTAAAAAATTCTCTAACTCCCTTGCCAAAGTTTTTAGCCCAAAAGGTTGTGCCAACTCTTTTTGTGAAAGTATCTCAATATGTTTTCGTGTCCCCACAAGTAAACAGTCATATTGCTCTTTTTCACAGGTAATTACGCCAGAAGGTGTTGCCAATTCAGCCCCAATGCTTAAGGCATCTTGCTTGAGTATGTTTACAGCAGGAGTTTTTAAATCTTTAATGAAAAAGTAAAGCAGTTCCATTTTTTTAGCCATAATAGAAACCCCACCACCATGTACTTTTAAATCTTTAAGAAATTTTTTTTTATTTTTTATGTTATTGAGTTGATATATTTGCATTTGAAATCATAACTAAAAAATTAATCAAATAAGTAAGTAACTGTTCCACAATAAGCTCAAATAAGGTAAAATAGCCTTTTTAATTAACAAAAGGGTTACTTACCATGAGCAGAAGCAAAGATTTGAGCAAAAACAAAGATTTTTTACGCACCATCGTTGAAGAGGATTTAAACGCAGAAAAATACCAAGCAGTACACACAAGATTTCCCCCAGAACCAAATGGTTTTCCTCACATTGGACACGCTAAATCCATCTGCATTAACTTTGGAATTGCCAATGACTACAACGGCTCTTGTAACCTTAGAATGGACGACACCAACCCTACGACTGAAGATACCGAGTATGTTGAAGCACTCAAAGATGCTGTTACATGGCTTGGGTTTAATTGGGATAAAAATGTTCGTTACACCTCTGACTATTTTCCTAAACTCTATGCGTATGCTGTTGAACTCATCAAAATGGGCAAAGCTTATGTAGATAGCATCAATGAAGAGGAGATGCGTGAACTTCGTGGAACGGTTACAGAGGCTGGAAAACGTAGCAAATACGCAGAGCGTTCAGTAGAAGAGAATTTAGAGCTTTTTGAACGCATGAAAAAGGGTG
>JALSQB010000020.1 GCA_026985655.1 Campylobacteraceae bacterium
TGGCTAAGTTGTTATCTTTTTTTGCCACATCAAGCATACGGTTTGCCACAATGGGGTGAGCTTCCATCGTATTTGAGCCAATAACCACAATAAACTCTGAATCATAAATATCATCATAAGGATTGGTCGCTGCCCCCTCACCCATGGTCGCTCTCATGCCTTTAAGTGATGGAGAGTGACAAACCCTAGCACAGTTATCAACGTGAGGAGAGTCCATCGTCTCACGACAAAACTTCTGAAATGAGTAAGCACTTTCACAGTTGGTTCTAGCACCCCCAATGGCACAAAAACTATCGCCTCCAAAGGTATCTTTTATCGCTTGAAGCTTTAACGCACCAATAGAAGTTGCTGTCTCTAAATCACATGTCCAAAAGGTATCATCAAAAACTTTTAACTTATCGGCAAACTGCTCTTTAAGTTTTGGATTTTTGTCCATAAAGCTTCTACGAATACGAGGTTCACGCACCCGTTCATCTGAATCAACAAAATCAAATCCAAACTTTCCCTTAATACAAAGCTTTCCTTGTGAGACCACCCCATCTTTTTGGGCATAGATTTTTTTAATTTTATTATTTTCTACCACGCCTGTAATGTCACAACCCACACCACAATAGGTACAGACACTCTCTATCTCTTTTACATCCAACTTCATTGTCATTTCACACCCTTAGTCAAGACTATTTTTAATTCAGATTATTTTTATCCTATTTTAACTTAAACAAAAGATTATTTTAAGAAAATCTAAGTATTATCCGAAAAATTAAAATAACAAGGATTTACATGTCAATAATTAGCCTAGATAAAGAGTGTGGTTGCTTCAAAAGAAGTGATTTTGAAAACAATCAAAGTTTTGCATCAAAAGATGATGCTTTAATCGAAGCTCAAAAAATGGTAAAACACATGAATGAAAAATTTTGTGGAAAACACGCGTTCACACTAAGTGAAAATGGAGACAATTTCAACATTACATTAGGACAACCAGCTCCAAGTGGTGGTTGTTGTGGTGGAGGTCACTGTTCATAACAGTGTTCTCTAGGGTGCAAAAGATTGCACCCTACTCTCAATCCCCTCATAGCAACTAAATGATACTTTTCTTTCAAAAAATAAAGTAAATTTCTTTGTTAAGTTTATTGAATTTTATCCTCCATTTTCTTCAACTAAATACCTAAATATAGTGCTTTAAAAGCCTTAATATATGATTTTTTATTTAATTATATTTTTAAATACTTTTAAGTTTATAATCATTATAATATAGGCACAAAAAAATTAAGGAGTAACGTAATGATTAAATTCAAAAATACTTTTCATAGTCTCTTCATTTTAATAATGATAGGGATTTTTACATCAACACTTCAAGCAAGTAGTTTATTAATAGCTAAGGCAGGAGCAGACATAAATCATACTGTAACTGCAAGTAATAGAGCTGTTCATTTAGTAGGAACAGCCATCGACCCAAATAATAACATTGTAAAATATGAGTGGTTCAATGGCACAAAATTAATAGGCCCAGGTGCGTCAAGATGGTATGTCTTAACAGAAGATGGTACACATACTTTAACATTGAAAGTAACAGATGCTGATGGTAATGTGGCAACAGATACAATGGTGGTGAATGTAAATCATCAAGGTGTAACCCAAACAGGAACGCTAACAGCCAATGCAGGAGCAGACATCACGCATAATGTAACAGCAAGTAATCGACAGATACATCTTAATGGAACTGCAACCGTAGGTAGTTCACCGATTGTCAAACAAGAGTGGTTTAAAGATGGGGTAAAAGTATGGAATGGAAGTTCAGCTTGGTACACGCTTGTGACCCCAGGAGACTATAACTTTGAATTTAGAGTTACAGCAAAAGATGGTAGTGTAGCGAGTGATACGATGATAGTGACGGTAATAAATGAATTAGGAAATAGACAAACTTCCCTAACAGCTAATGCAGGAGCAGACATAAATCATATTGTAACTCCAAGTAATAGTGCTATTCATTTAGTAGGAACAGCCATCGATCCAAATAATAATATTGTGAAATATGAGTGGTTCAATGGCACAACCTTAATAGGCACAGGTGCGTCAAGATGGTATGTCATAACTCAACCTGGTGCACATACTTTAACATTGAAAGTAACAGATGCTGATGGTAATGTAGCAACAGATACAATGGTAGTGAATGTAATCCCTACTCCTGCATAATCTATTAAAACCCTACTCATAAGAGTAGGGTTTATCTAATTCCCCTCATTAACACTAATCTTAAAAAATGGAAATCTAAATGACCCTATTTATAGATGGTGATACCTTCCCAAACTTACTTAAACCCATTGTTCTAAAAACCATAGAACGCCTACATATCACAACTTATCTCATTGCTAACAAACGTGTAAGCATTGGTAATTCAAAACATATTAACTATCTCATTGTAGAAGCAGGAGCTGATGAAGCTGACCATAAAATAGTAGAGATGGTAGAAGAAGCTGATTTAGTTATCACCGCAGACATTCCTCTCACTGACCGAATTATCAGTAAAAATGCCCATGCCATTGACCATAGAGGAGAGCTTTACAGTACTGAAAATATCAAGCAATACCTAACAATGAGAAACTTTATGCAAGAGATGAGAGATGCAGGAGAAGTCACAGGAGGGCCAAAAGCCTTTGGGCAAAAAGATGCTCAAAATTTTGCAAATGCTTTAAATGCTTTTATGCAGAAGTACTATAAGAATTAAAACGGGGGTTTTAAAGAGACAATAATAAGCAAAATTTTATAAAAAATATTATATTAATTAAGCCATAAAGGATATAGATGCTAAATGATGCAATTAAAGAGACTACCAAAAAATATAAAAATTTTGATGATATATATAAATATGCTTATGTTGGTTTTCCAAAAGGCTTTGCTGGTTTACAAGAACCTTTTTATGGAACATTTGAAGAGTTCAATCAACAATATAAATCTCAAATAGACAATCAACAATATCCAACGCTCCTATATATTCACGGGTCATCAGGACTCTATCGTGGCGATGTTTATCGGCAATACATTGTTGAAGAGCTTGGGTTTATATTTTTTGCACCTGACTCTTTTCGATTAAAAAATCGTCCAACCTACCTCTCCCCTACCAAAAGCAAATACTATACGAGAGTTCATAAAATCAGAGTAGCTGAAATTAGCTATAACTTTAAAAAGTTAAAAAAACTCCCTTTTATAGATAACAATAATATCTTTTTAATGGGAAATTCTGAAGGTGGTTTAGCTGTTGCTGTTAGCAAAACAAAAGGCTTTAAAGGACGAATTGTTACTGCTTTTAGTTGTGAAAGTTCATATTTCTATAAAAAGTTTAAAATAGGTTTCAAGAAAAGTTGCCCATTTTTAAATATTATAGGAACAGATGATGAGTTTTTTTCAAAAGAGTCTGACTTGAATGATGAGTATAAAGTTGATGGTAATGGTATTGAGACACTCAAAAATTACTATAATACTAAAATAGTCATTTTAGCAAAAGCCAAACATGACTTAACTCAAAATATCTATGTAAAAGATGAAATTTTAAGCTTTTTAAAATTGTGGCACTCTAAAGAGAATTAGAAAGGGGAGTATCCCCCTTTTTTTTAGCAAAACTATTTT
>JALSQB010000021.1 GCA_026985655.1 Campylobacteraceae bacterium
TTAGATGAAGATGTTGAAAAGGCTAAAGAGAGAGCTTTGGAGATAGTTTCTCAAATAACAGACAGTTAAAAATACATAAAATCAACTCCCCAAAATACTGAGGAGTTGGGAGATCGGTAAATTTTACTAAATCCCCAAAGATAAACTTTTATCAAGCATCTCTAACATAGAAGAACGGTCTTCTCCATTCACCTTAAGCATGTTTGGTTTTAGGTTTGCCTCAAATGAAAAAGAGCTATTGTTCTCTTTGACAATTCCTAGCATTGCACCCATTTGAAGTTGTCCTGCTAGCTCTTGTTGTAATTGAGCAGGTAGATTAGCAATATAATCTTTCTCTAATTTCACGTTCATATCTAAGCTTAAAAGATTAAGCAACTCTTTTTGAAATGTTTTCTCTATCTCTTTGGCATCTTTAGGAAAAGCAATGTCACCAACATAGTCTATGTTTAAAGCTAAGGTGCTTTTTTTATTGGCTTTGTCTTCTAAATTAATTGCCAAATCAAATGCACTGCTATCTTTTTTAAGTATGCTAGGAAGAAGTCCTATCATGCCATATTTTGTTTCATCTTGCATCGCTTCTAACTCGCCATAGACTTTCATGTCCATTTGACCTGTGGTAGGAGAGATTAAACGTGAAACAATATCGGCTTGTTTTATTTGTAAAGCTTTAGTAAAATCTTGAAAAGCTAAAAGTCCATCAAGTTTCATTCCCTTAAGGCTATAGTTCAATGACGCTTTCTTTAAAAAAGCATATGCATCAGGTAGTTTTGAAGCGCCAGAATTTCCTTCTAACTTAAAGTCCATATTGACCGTTTCATTTTTATGTTTACTAATATCAACATCGAAACTAAGCTGTGCTTTTTCAAAAGAGAATGGTAAGTCTAGCCCTTTGGTATTAATCTCCCCAACATCAAATTTAAAATCACCTAAATAGAATCCATTGTCATAAAATTCTCGTATTTCACCATGCATCGCAAGATTATTTGCCTTAAAGAAATCATCTTTATGGGTAAAATACATCGCCTCTGTTTTTAAATCAATATCACCTTTAAAGCTTTGAAGATTCATCTTACCATCAAGAAGTAAAGGAGCTGTTTTGAGTGTTTCACCATCTGCTTCAATAACTATCTCACTTAAAGAAGCGTCAAAGTGAGCATTCTTCGTAAAATCAACACGTATTATGCTCTTAAGTATTAGCTCATTTTTTAAACTCTTTTTAAATTCAGAATTATCAACTAAATAATCATTGATTTTATGACGATCGCTAATACGACTAAGTCCTAAGGCTAAACCATTTTTAAAAAGTAGTGGACCATTTTCTATGTCGTATTTAAATTTAAGAGGGAGTTTCAAACTTTTTGAAACAAGTTTTTTCATCTCTGGGTTTGTAAAATCTATGAGTAACTCTGCTTGTGAGCTAAAAAAACCTTTTTCGAAGTTTTCAACACTTAACTGCATGCCATTTGATTCATAAAGTGCATTTGTTTTTTTAACATATGCGTCCAAATATGATTGTGCATTTGAAGAGATATATGCCGTTCCTCCTAGCCAAAGTGCTGATACACCAACTAAAGAGCCTAAAATTTTTTTGACTTTTGCCATCTATAATTCCTAATATTTAATTTAAAAAAAGAAATTATATCAGTAATCTTCTCAAAATAACCATGCTAAAAAATTAGCAATGATTTCAATGCTATCTTTAGTAAATTGGATAATCTTCTCCAAAGTCTCCATAACTTAGCCGTTAAGTACCAAGCCTTTTTTGGCTTTTGCTTCGGCTATACCTCTTCTTAAAATGGTATAACTCGGCAACTTAATAGGCAATACAATGTCATTTAAATCACCACTATGAATAGACTCAAACTCTTTGCCCGTAGTAGAAACTATCTTTTTAAAAGTAATAAAATAAGCATCATGCTCTTTAGTAATTTGACACTCATCATTTTCCATCTCCTCGACACTTACGCCAACGGGAAGCACTATCTCGATTTTATCTCCAACACATGTTTTGTCTTTACATCGCCATGTTAAACCATCTTCGCTCACTAAACCAGCAACTTGATGTGTTCCATCTTGAATGGTAAAAGTATGCGATTGGGTGTTGTTACGCTCAAAGGGTTTAGAGAGCAAATAAGCATCTGAAAAACCTCTGTTTTGTGTGGTATGTAACTCTTTTTGGTAACGTGCCTCGTTAAAATCACCTGCATAAAAATCATCTATGGCATGACGGTAAGCTTTGGTAACGACACCTGCATAATAAGGCGACTTAGTACGTCCTTCAATTTTAAGTGAATCAATCACCCCTGATTTTAAAATCTCATCAACATGTGAAGCCATGTTCATGTCTTTGGCATTCATGATGTAAGTTCCAATGCCCTCTTCTTCATCAAGTCTAAAAGTCGTGTTTGAGTCTGGGTTATGGGCATAAATTTCATACGGAAACCGACAATCATTGGCACAACTTCCTCGATTTGGAACACGCCCCGTTTGTAGTGAAGAGATAAGACATCGACCAGAGTAGGCAAAGCACATAGAACCATGCACAAAGATTTCAAGTTCCAAGTCGGGAATAACCGATTTAATCGCTTCACAATCTTTTAAGGAGATTTCACGTGCTACAATAATTCTTTTAACGCCCATATCGTAATAGACTTGGGCATCTAAAATATTCATGACATTGGCTTGAGTTGAAAGGTGAATGGGAATTTCAGGTGCTAGTTTATGTGCCATAGCCACCACCCCAGGGCTAGAGACAATAAGGGCATCAGGTTTTAATTCTGCAATTTTAGCAATATGATTTTCATAGAGTTTCAGTTGAGAGTTAAAAGGAAAAGAGTTTACCGTAGCATAGACTTTTTTCCCTCGCTCATGGGCATACTCAATTCCCTCAGCGTAAGAGTCCATGTCAAACTCTTTTCCTGCACGAATACGCAATGAAAAAGTACTCGTACTCCCATAGACTGCGTCAGCTCCATAGCCCAAGGCTATTTTTAATTTCTCTAAGTTTCCAGCGGGTGCTAAAAGTTCTGCTTGTTTCATTTTCTCTGCTTTATTTATTTTTTATAATGCTAACATTCTGTCGAGTGCTAGTTTTGCGTATTTTCTAATTTCTGGTTCTACAAAAATCTCATTAATCGGCTTATTGTCTTCAATTGACTTTAAAGTTAAGTACAAATCTTCTAAAGTGGTCTCATTCATTGTTGGACATTCTGGTTTAGTAGAAGAGAGTACATAAGTATTTCCTTTACGCATTCGGTTTACTAAGTTGTACTCTGTACCAATGGCCACTTTTTGTTCTGGGTCTAAGTCATTAACATATTTAATGAGTTGAGAAGTTGAACCTGCAAAATCAGCAGCATCTACCACAGCAGGGTCACACTCTGGGTGAACGGCTATTTTAATGCCTTCAAATTTCTCTCGATAAAATTCAATATCATCTACCGTAAAAAGTTGGTGAACCGAACAAAAACCATTGAAACAGATAACATCTGCCTCTTGTGGATTGCACTCCTCACCCTCTGCACCAATAACACAGGACTTAAGCCCCATAGAGTTGGCAAAGTTTTGACCTAAACATCTATCAGGGACAAACAAAATCTTTTTGCCCGACTCTAAGCCTTTCTCAATAATCTTGTACGCATTCGATGAAGTACAGACCATGCCCCCCATTACTCCTACTTTGGCTTTAACTGACGCATCACTATTAATGTAAGTAATAGGCAAAATATCTTCTGTTTTAATGCCGTGCTTGTTCATGTACGCCACCGATTCATCAAAATAAGAGCCGTCCATCATTCTAGCCATCGCACAACAGGCTATCTTTGGCATGAGTACCCGTTTTTCAGGAGCAATAATCTTAACACTCTGCCCCATAAAGCCCACACCACAAAAAACGACCCATGGATTGTTGTCTGCATCACAGCGTCTTGCCAACTCCAAACTGTCACCTGTGATGTCAGCCATCTCAAAAACTTCATCACGCTGATAATAGTGACCTACTACCGTTACAGGGAGTTTTTTCTTTAATCTTTCTATCTCTTTTTTATAATCTATGCTCATTTTTATTACCTAACATATAATTTAGGAGAAAATACCATATTTTTAGTTAAAATTGCGATAATAATAATTAATCTTGGAGATTTTATGACAAATATACTTCTTTACCTAATCGCTTACCTTTTAGCATCTGTTCCTTTTGGATTTATCTTAGCAAAAGTGTTTGCAGATGTAGATGTTAGACAAGAGGGAAGTGGAAATATTGGGGCGACAAATGTCTTAAGAGTTCTTAAAGAAAAAGCACCTGATTTGGCTAAAAAGCTTACCATCGCGACCTTTGCACTTGACGCGATTAAAGGTGCAGTTGTTATTTTAGTTGCTATGGCATTGGGTGCTGAACAAACTGTCCTTTGGACAATTGCAGTACTTTCTGTTTTAGGGCATTGTTTCTCTCCTTTTTTAGCATTTGAGGGAGGTAAAGGGGTGGCAACTGGTTTTGGCGTATTGTTAGTAATGCAACCCATTCCTGCACTTATTGCCATTGTGGTATGGCTTATAGCAGGAAAAGTGCTTAAAATCTCTTCCCTCTCCTCACTCATAGGCTTAGTTGTCCTACTGATTAGCTCATATATTATCAACCCTACCATAGAGGGAATTGTGGTGCATAGCCCTATTTGGATTATCGCTTTTATTATCTTTTATAAACACATTCCTAACATTATGAGGCTAATTAATAAAGAAGAAGCCAAAGTAGTTTAATGACTATACATATAGAAGAACTTAGCTTTGAGTGCATCATAGGTATTTTAGATTTTGAACGCATTACTCCTCAAAAAGTCATAATTGATGCACAAATTGATTATGACTATAATGATAAAAATTTTATTAACTATGCTGATATTATTGGACTTATTGAAAAAGATATGCAAGAGAATAAATATGAACTACTAGAAACTGCCCTTCAGAAAATGGCACAAAAAATAAAATTAAACTATACACATATTCAAAATTTGACGCTTAAAATTACCAAACCCAATATTATTTCTAACGCAAGAGTTGCTCTCTCACAAAGCTTTTAAGCAAACTAGCAATAATCTCGCCTTAACAAAACAGTAATAAATACATAAAAATAACCAGAAACACTAAAGCATGCTTAATTTTTTTTAAAAAAAGTCAATAAATGTTTAAAAAAACTTTAAACTATGCTTTTTTTGTGTTATAATATTAAAAATTATAATAAAAAAGGAACTTCAAATAAGATGAGAATTTTAATAATAGAAGATGAAGTAACATTAAGCAAAACCCTATCTGATGGACTAAAAGAATTTGGATACCAAAATGATGTTGCGGGAAACATTAAAGATGGTGAATATTTTTTAGGCATTAGAAACTATGATTTAGTATTATTGGATTGGATGTTGCCAGATGGGAATGGTATCGACATGATTACAAAACTTAAAGTAAAATCATCTAAAACATCTGTAATTGTTCTTTCAGCAAGAGATGACAGAAACAGTGAAATAGAAGCACTTAAAGCAGGTGCAGATGATTACATTAGAAAACCTTTTGACTTCGAAGTACTTACCACAAGAATTGAAGCAAAACTTCGTTTTGGTGGTTCAAACATCATTGAGATTGATGACTTAATCATTAATCCTGAAGAGGAAAAAATTATCTATGAAGGTGTAGAAATTGAACTTAAAGGGAAACCGTTTGAAGTACTAACTCACCTAGCAATGCACAAAGACCAAATTGTCTCTAAAGAGCAACTACTTGATGCGATTTGGGAAGAGCCAGAGTTGGTTACTCCTAATGTTATTGAAGTTGCGATTAACCAAATTAGACAAAAGATGGATAAACCGTTAAATATTACTACTATTGAAACCGTAAGAAGAAGAGGTTATAGATTTTGCTTTCCAAAAGGAGCTTAAGACAACGCTTTAGCATTGAACTGGCTGTCTTTATGTCAGCTGGTCTTTTTCTCATTGCTATTATTCTTTCTTTTTATCTTACCTCTGCATTAATGGACAACATTAAAGAAGAGATGAAAAACAATCTAACCTATACCCAAGCTATGTTTTTTGATCAAGAAGATTATGAAAATCATATCGATACGGTGATGTTAAAAGAGTTATCTAAAAATCTAATTACTATCTCCTCTACCCTTGATTTACAAGAACATCCACTTGACTTTAAATTTTTTAAAAAAGATAAACAAGACTATATTACTTTAAGTGAGTACTATGAACCTAAAAAGCTTTACTATACAATTCAACGAAATATTAGTCATGAAAAAAATATAATTAAAAATGTTTACCTCATTATGTTTGGATTTATTCTACTAGGTCTTGCATTTATTTTATTTTATACTCATAATCTTACGCAAAGGCTGATGCATCCTATTGAAAAATTGACGCACAAATTTTTCACGATGCATGAGAACCTTCTAAACAAGATTGATACCAGTGAATTACCAAAAGAGTTTATCTCTTTAGCTGAGTCCATAAACCTCTTAATTACCAAAGTATCTACCTCTATTAATTATAGAAAAGAGTTATATATAGGGACAGCACATGAGCTAAAAACTCCTTTAGCTGTTATGCGTTTAAAAAATCAAATTACTTTAATGAAATATAAAAAACCTGACAAAATAAAAGAGACCCTAGAGCAAAATATAGAATCTATCGATACCCTAAATGCCATGATTCATAATTTACTAGAGTTTGGACGAGCAGAAGGTGCACAATTTGAACAACCTCAACGACTGAACCTTATTAAGCTTATGATGAAGAAGTGTGAAGAGTATGAACTGCTTGCCCATTCACAAGAGAGAAACTTTATTTACCATTTTGAAATTCCTCATTTTACCATTAAAGTTCAACCTCTACTATTTATGCAAATTTTTCAAAATTTCATTCAAAATGCACTAAAATTTACACCAAAAGGTGGACTTGTTAGCTTAAATACCCGTATGGATTTAAATCACTTTATTATTGAAATAAAAGATGAAGGAGAAGGAATTGATGAGAGTAAAGACTTATTTGCTCCTTTTCAACGTTCTCTTGAATCAACAGGGGCAGGTCTTGGTCTTTTTCTTGCACAAAATGCAGCAGAATCCATGGGTGTAAAGATTGCACTTCAAAATCGTAAAGATACCACTGGAGCTATGGCAAGCATATCCTTTCCTTTAAATCGATTTCTTTTAAAAAATTAACTAAACATCAAGCTTAATTAAGTTATAAATCAAAAGAAATAATAAATTATAAGAGAGAAACGACAGATGGCTTTATTAATTGCAAATGATTGTATTGCGTGTGATGCGTGTAGAGAAGAGTGCCCAAATGAGGCTATTGAAGAGAATGACCCAGTTTATATTATTGATTCAGATAGATGTACCGAGTGTGTTGGACACTATGATGAACCACAATGTATCGCTGTTTGTCCAGTAGATTGTATTGCTTCAGACCCAGACAATGTTGAGACTGTCGAAGAGTTAAAATTTAAATTTTCTCAATTAGACTTAGAAGAATAATTTTTTCCTATGCAAACCTGCACTGCAGTTATTGATATTGGCTCAAACTCTGCGAGACTTGTTATCTATCAAAAAAGCAGTGCTTATGGTTTTCACCTTATTTGTGAGAGAAAATCTAAAGTACGTATAGGTGAAGGTGCTTACGAAAAAGCAGGAAAACTTCAAAAAGTAGGTATTAATCGTGCCTACTTAGCCCTCAAAGAGTTTATTGCTACCACCCAATATTACCCCATAGATAAAATCTTATGTGTTGCTACTTCAGCCCTACGAGATGCACCCAATGGCTTAGAATTTACCTCTTGGATTAAAAATCAGCTTAACCTAGACATAGAGATTATTGATGGTAAAAAAGAAGCATACTTTGGTGCAATTGCTGCTAAAAATCTTTTACCCATAAGAGATGGTATTACCATAGACATTGGTGGTGGTTCATCAGATTTAGCTTTGTTAAAAAACTCAAAAATCATTAGTACCTATTCGCTTAATCTTGGTACAGTAAGATTAAAAGAGCTATTTTTTGATAAAAATAAATCAATAGAAGAAGCACGTAAGTTTATAAAAAAAGAGTTGGCAAATTTACCCAAAGAATTTCAACATCAACAAGTAATTGGTATTGGGGGTACAGCAAGAACGCTTTCAAAAGCCATTATGAAACTAGAAGATTATCCTTTTAATAACATTCATGCATTTGAATATAAAGTCAAGAAATATTTAAACTATTTTCAAAACCTTTCAAAAGCGAATATTAGCTTATTAAAATATCTATACATTCCTAAAGGACGATTTGACACCATTAGAGAGGGTGCTTTAATATGGGAAGAATTACTTCAACATGTCAATACAGACCATGTTATTACCTCGGGAGTAGGTGTAAGAGAAGGTGTTTTTTTAGATGATTTTTTAAAAGAAACGCTACAATTTCCAAAAGATATTAATCCTAGCATACAAAGCATCTTAGACCGTTTTGATGTACAGCATATCAATACAAGTAAAAGAGCTGAAAATAGTGAAAAGCTTTTTCAACTTTTTGCAAAAGAGAAACGCATCAAAAAGAGATACTTAAAAGAACTCCTCTATGCCATCGAGCTTTCAGAAATAGGCTATAAGTTTAATATTTATCAATCCTATGAGCATGCTTTTAATGTTACCATAAAAGAGTTTAACTATGCCGTTACGCACAAAGAGCTTGTTTTAACAGCCATGCTCCTAAGATTTGGGGGAAATGATTTATATGATAAGAGAATATATAAACAATATAAAAACTTTTTACCTAAAAAAGAGGATTTTGCTTATTTAAGTTTTATCTATACATTAACTTCAACCCTTTTTGACCAAACAGCTTTAAAAAATTTTAACTTTATACTTAAAGACAATACACTCTCAATTATTGCAAAAGGCTCACTCTACCTTGCTAAAGAAAAATTACAAGATATTGAGACACCCCACGGACTAAAACTCAAAGTCCTTGATACCCAAGAACTTCCAGATTATAATTTTTAAAATTTTTGTCCCATTGTAAATTCAAAGTTAGAAGTATGGTCATAGCTTTCAGGATTAAGAGCTCTTGAGAAGACTAAGTTAATTGGACCCATCGGAGAGAACCATTCCAAAGAAACCCCATATCCTTCTTTGGTAACTTCATCCAGTTTTGTACTAGCACGCCCTATCATTCCATAATCATAAAAGAATGCTAAACGCATTTTAGCAGCTTTTGAAAGAGGAATACTCGCTTCAATGGTATTGATTAAGCTTTGCGTTCCCCCTTTAAGGTCTCTTGTTCCATTTTCATCTACTTCAAACGGTCTAATACTATATGGGTCATATCCTCTGACTGAACCAATACCCCCCATAAATAACTTTTCAGGTACGGCAATATTACCTTGGTCTTTTAAGTATCTGGCTCTGACTTTATAGCGTAAAATCAAATCATAATCAATAATATCTTCAAGCCCATAGTAAGCACCAAATCGTGCTGTAGCATCTACAAATTTTTGATCCCCTCCAATACCAGAGTAACCTAAACTTCCTCCTAAAATAATTCCTTCTCTTGGCGTATAGAAATCATCTGTACTGTCATAATTTAAGCCCATAGCAAAAGTACTTTTTGCATAATTTAAATCTTCTGGACTAAAGATAAGCTGACCATAATCAGTCAAGGCATTTGGATTATCTGTGTTATTAGAATCAGTTGTTTTATTTTTAGAATAACTATAACTTAATGAACCATACAAGTTACGTGTTATCTGTTTTCCAACATTGGCACTTGCCCCTATGCTTTTTTGGGTATAGAGTTGATACTGCATCTCTCTTTGGTAGAGACTTCCTCCCATACTATATTCACTGTCCCAAACCCTTGGGTTTTGAACATTTAAAGAGAAGTTTTTAGAGACCTTAGAGATGTCAAAAGAGACCCCAGCATTAATTCCTGAACCCAAAATATTTCTATCTGATAGCGAAGCTGAAACCATCGCTCCTTGATAAGAACCATACCCTCCTCCTGCTTGAATACTTCCTGTGGCTGCTTCTTTTACTTTTACTAAAAGATTCATAGAGTGTGCATTAACACGCTCTTTTTCTATATTTACTTTGTCAAAATAACCTCGACGACCTAAGGCACTTTTTGAATCTTTTAAATCTGTTAAAGAGAATAAATCTCCAGGTGCTAAATAGACATCTCGCCGAATAACTCTATCAATAGTATGATGATTTCCTGAAATAATAACATCGTTAATTGTCACCTTATCACCAGGTACTATACGATATAAAATATCTACTGTTTTTGCCTCTTTATTTTTTCTAAAATCTGGTCGAACACGGGCAAAAGCATAACCTAGATTGGCAACCTGCTCTTGAATGTATGCTTTATCTTTACGAAGTTTATTAATGTTAAAGACTTTTCCTTCTAATGATTTTAATCCCTCTTTAACCTCATTTAAATCCAAGCCTTCTACTTCTCCTTGAAGCGTAATGGTATTGATTTTATACTGTTCACCCTCAGAGATTTGGTAACTAACATCAGCTTTATACGCACCTGAATTAACACGCATTAATGGGTCAGATACCGTTGCATCAAGATAACCTTTTTGCATATAGACATCTTGAGCTCTTTTCCCATCTAATGCCAAATCATCTAAATGAGCAACCCCATTGTTAAGACCAGGAAACCACCCCATAAAATCTTCTTCTCTATTGGCAAGTGCTGATTCCAAATCAGAAGAATCTACTTTATCTGAACCTGCAAAATTAATTTTATCAATATAGATTTTCTCACCCTTATTGACATTAAAAACCAAAGAGACGCTCTCCTCTTTAGGTACAACATCAATCTCCACTACGGTGTCATAGTAACCTTCATTCTCAATTTTTTTAATCAAACGTTTTTTAGCCGTTTCTACTTTACGTGCATCATAGAGGTCACCTTTTCGTAAACCAATGGCTAAGAATTCAGACTCTTCTTCATCTGACGAACTATAACCATGCATCTCTAGCTTTGAAATTGTTGATTTTTCTGTAAATTGATAAACAAGTCCTCCCGCAGGAGTAGCAGAGACAATAATGTCTGAAAAGTAGCCTTGACGATAAAATGCTTTAAGCGACTCATCAATTTTATTAATGTCAAAAGCTTCTCCAACGTGAATATTTGATATTTCTGTAGCCACTTCCTTGGAGATATGAAGCAGACCCTTATACTCAATTGAAGTGATATTTTGTGCAAGAAGTATGGAACTTAGTCCCACAGATAAAGTAAAAAGTTTTTTCATATAGTTAATTATTCCTTCGATTATGCATCTATATTAATAAATAGCCATTAGTGTATCTATTTTTCACTAAAAAAGTGCTATAATCCGAAAAATAAGTTTGAAGAGAATATATGAATATTGGCATAATTGGCTTAGGTTTAATGGGTGGTTCATTGGGTTTAGCACTAAAAAAATATCCTAAAAAATATACAGTACTTGGATATGACCACAATCCAATCCATCAAAATGATGCCCTAGAGCTGAAGCTAGTCGATAAAATTAGCAGTGACTTGAATGAAATGAAAGCGTGTGACATTATTATCTTAACCATTCCTGTTGATGCAATCATCGCAATTAGTCAAGATTTTTTAGATATTTCAAAAAACTGTACAGTCATAGATTTTGGCTCTTCAAAAGAGAAAATATCTTCTTCCATTCCCTCCCCTATTCGGCAAAACTATGTCACGGCTCACCCCATGACAGGTACGGAAAAATTTGGACCATCAGCTGCCATAGAGGATTTATATAGCCATAAAACCATGGTCATCTGTGATATTGAAAAGAGTGGTGAGTATCAAAAAGAAGTTGCACTTGCTCTCTTTAGAGATATTGATGCCAAAATCGTTTTTATGGGTGCAAAAGAGCATGACCGTCATGCGGCATTTATCTCACATATGCCACATGCTGTCTCTTATGCCCTTGCCCAATCGGTCATGAAACAAGAAGACCCTAAAAGCATTTTAGCCCTTGCAGGTGGAGGATTTAAAAGTATGAGTCGCATTGCAAAATCTTCACCCAAAATGTGGGAAGACATTTTCAGACAAAACAAAAACAATCTTTTAGAATCTATTACTGCTTTTAATACCGAAATGCAACTCTGTCAAACCCTTATCGAAGAAGAGAAGTGGGAAGAGCTTCACCAATGGATGAGCCAAGCCAATCAACTCCATAAAATACTGTAAATTAGACCAGTCGAACCAATCCATTCTCAATGCAAATTAAACCCTCTAGCTCTGCTTCGTAAACCCTATCAGAGAACTTAGCAATAGCATCATCAAAGGTAGGTGAAGTTTGACAGAAATAGAAAAACTCATCTTTCTCGATGGCTTCATTTTGAGGGATAACCCCATAATTATCAGCAAAAGTTTCAATATTATAAATAGGAAGTGCCAATCCCTCATCTAACAATTTATTGGTTCCTAAACTCTCCCCTAAGCGATGGGGTAAAACATAAATTTGTTTACCCATTTTTAATGCAAACTCAACCGAACGCATAGAACCTGAATTTTCATCTGCTTCAGTAACAATTAAAACCTCTCCTAATGCCACGACCAATTCATTACGTACCACAAAAGACCAAGGGGCTGCTTTGGTAGTCACAGGAAATTGACTCAACATCAATCCCTCTTTTTCAATCCCCTCAATTAAATGACGATTTACAGAGGGGTAACGAATATCTAAAGAGTTTGCCACTACGGCGATGGTATTGTTGAGTCCTGCTCCTTGATGAACTAAAGCATCAACCCCCATAGCTGCACCAGAAACCAAACAAATACCCCGTTTAGCCAATGCTGATGCTAAGATTTTTGTTTGCTGTTGCGTATAGAGCGAAGGTCGTCTTGTCCCAACAATAGAAACTTTTGTACGTTGTAATAATGCTCTATCTCCTAAAGCATACAACGCTTTAGGATATTTTTTCATTGATTCAAGTGCTTTAATATGTTCATCATACAGAGAAATTTTATTTTTCATAAAAATCCATTATAACCATAGAAAATAAGCCACACAAGCCAAGATAAAAATACCAATCAAATTGGCTTTAAATCCAACTTTTGCCATTTGAGCGATGGGAATAACACGTGACGACATAACAATGGCATTTGGTGGTGTGGCAATGGGCAACATAAAAGCATAAGAAGCTGCTACCGTAGCAGTCATAAGTAAAACCGTTCCCTGTTCAGTAGGCATATCTTTTGCAAACTCATAAAAAATAGGTATGGCAATGGAGGTTAAAGCCGTATTTGAAGTCACTTCTGTTGAAAATGCAACAAAAAAAGCAACCAACAAAAACATCCAAAACAGAGGCATATCAGCAATAAATGAAAGTTTGGTCGCAATATCAGCTGCCAATCCTGTGGTAGAGAATGCCGTAGCAATAGAAAATCCAGCCCCAAAAAGCATAATAATCTCATACGGCATATTTCGCGTATCTTCCCAAGTCAAAAAACCAAGCTTTGGGAAAAACATTAACAAACCAAAGCCTAAAAGTAGCATCTTCTCATCTAAAGAAAACCCTAAAATTTGCTTAGAAAAGGTATTGCCTATCAATACCAATGCCAATAAGCCAATGATTATATACAAACGTTTTTGATGCTTATCTAAAGTAGGAATTTTATTATCGGCAATACCCTCTACAGATTCATCTTTAAGCCCTAAGGACAACAACCAAGGAATAATAATTAGCATAATCGCAACCAAAGGAAGCATCTTGTAAACCCATTCACCAAATGCCAAAACAGGGAGATGATTCTCTTCTAAAAAACCTAATAAAATTAAATTAGGTGCTGTTCCAATGGGCGTTAAAATCCCTCCTACACTTGCACCATAAGCCGTTGCCAATAAAAATCTAATTTTTAGTTTTATATTATCAGACAAATAGAGTGCCACAGGCATCAACATTAAGGTAATGGTGGTATTAGAAAGAATAGAAGATAATAGTGCTGAAGTAATTGCTAAAGCGTAAAGAATCCCTAAAGCAGTATTGGGAAAATAGCTTAAAAGTTTAGAAGAGAAGTAGAGATGAAGTTTCACTTTTTCTATGGCAATCGCCAACATAAACCCACCCAAAAATAAAAAGATAATAGATTTAGAGTAATTAGGTGTTACTTCATTGAGTTCAAGCACCCCAAACATCGGAAAAAGAAGTATTGGTAAGAGTGAAACAACCCCTAGAGGTAAAGCTTCATTTGTCCAAAGCGTTACAAGTAAAGCTACCAAACCTATCAATAAAGCTTGTACTGGCGTAAAAAAGAACCAACTTAAGGTGGTAAATAATACGCCAATTAATAGAGCAACAATAATTGCTTTAAATTCTGTAAATAGTTGCATAATATTCCTTTTAAATAAAGGAATATCTTAGCATCTTTCTACGAATAAATAAATTAGTTAGTCTCTTGATCTACAATTTTATTAGCAGAAATCCAAGGCATCATCTCTCTAAGTTTGTTTCCTGTTTGTGTAATAAGTTTAGTTTTATCATTATTTCTTTCAGCATTCATTCTTGGGTATCCTGCTTGACCTTCTAAAATAAAGTCTTTAGCAAATCTTCCATCTTGAATTTCTGTTAAAATTTCTCTCATAGCAGCTTTAGACTCAGCATTAATAACACGTTTACCTGAAACATAGTCACCATACTCAGCTGTGTTAGAGATAGAGTATCTCATATCTGCAATTCCACCTTCAAACATCAAATCAACAATAAGTTTCAACTCATGTAAACACTCAAAGTAAGCCAATTCTGGAGCATATCCAGCTTCTGTTAATGTTTCAAATCCAGCTTGAACTAAAGAGGCTGCACCACCACAAAGTACGGCTTGTTCACCAAAAAGGTCTGTTTCTGTTTCATCTTTAAAAGTAGTCTCAATAATTGCTGTTCTACCTCCACCAATAGCTGAAGCATAAGAAAGAGCTAACTCTTTAGTGCTACCACTTGGGTTTTGACCAACAGCAATAAGGTCAGGAATACCCCCACCTCTTACAAATTCAGAACGTACAGTATGACCTGGTGCTTTAGGAGCAATCATTGTAACATTAATGTCTTTTCTAGGAATAATTCTTCCATAGTGAATGTTAAACCCATGTCCAAAAGCAATGGTAGCACCCTCTTTAAGATTTGGTTCAATTTCATTTTCATAAATCTCTTTTTGATTTTCATCAGGAAGAAGAATCATTACCACATCACCTTTAGCTGAAGCTTCTGCTACAGTTAAAGTCTCAAAACCTTTAGCCTCTGCTTTAGCCCAAGATGAACCATCTTTTCTAAGACCAATAACTACATTAACACCAGAATCTCTTAAGTTTTCTGCATGGGCATGCCCTTGTGAACCGAAACCGATCATTGCTACTGTTTTTGATTTGATGATATTAATATCACAATCTTTGTCATAATATACATTTAAAGTTGACATTATTTTTCCTTAGAAGTTTAAAAATTTCGCGATTATACCGTAATTAAACATTCATTTTCTTTTATTATTACTATTGCATAAAGAATAATCAAAAAAACCATAAACAACTCATAAAAAAGAGTATATACGCCTAATATATACTCTTTTTTTTAACAGATTGTTTCCCCTCTTCTCAAACAGATATACTATACATTTTTATTAAGCAAATATTATACTTCTGTAACCAAGTCACGCTATAATTTATATAAGTTCATTTTATAACCTAAACTGTTGTTTGCGAATAAATATGATTTTGGTATCTATTCTCAAGCTAGAGATTAGGAAAATGAACAATAAATTATAAAGGATTTAAATGGCAAAAGGAAAAAAAGTAACCGTTATTGGAACAGGTAATTTTGGCTCAACGGTAGCATTTATCTTAGCGATGAATGGTACATGTCACAATGTTTTACTCCGTGGACGAAACTATGATGTAACTAAAGGTAAAGCACTCGATATGTCACAAGCTGCTAATGCCGCAAGACAACATACCATTGTAAAAGCAGCTAAAGGGCCTGAAGATATGGTCGGTTCTGATGTTGTTGTTATTACAGCAGGAGCACCTAGAACACCAGGAATGAGTAGAGATGATTTACTTGTGATGAATGCAGACATTGTTAAAATGTATGCCAAAGAGATTAAAGAGTATGCCCCTGAAGCAGTCGTTGTTGTGGTTTCTAATCCTCTTGATGTTATGACCTATGTTGCTTTAAAATACACAGGTTTTCCAAGAGAAAGAGTACTCGGTATGGCAGGGGTTTTAGATGCAGCAAGAATGGCACACTTTATCTATGAAAAACTAGAGTATGGTGCAGGTCAAATTCGTGCAACCGTGATGGGTGGGCATGGAGATACCATGGTACCTTTACCTAAATTTACAACCGTTGCAGGTGTACCGATTGAAGATTTATTAGACTCTGAAGAGATAGGTGAGATTGTACAAAAAACCAGAAATGGTGGGGCTCAAATTGTTAATCTTTTAGGTAATGGTTCAGCCTATTATGCTCCTGCAAAATCAACAACCGTGATGGTAGATGCCATCTTAAAAGATACCAACCAAATTCACTCTTGTGCCATTATGCTTCAAAACGACTATGGCTACTCTGACATTGTTTCAGGTGTTCCTGTGATGATTGGTGCAGGTGGAGCTGAAGAGGTTATTATGATGACGCTTAAAAATCTTCAAGTAAAAAAGTTTGAAAAATCTGTGGCTGCAGTTCAAGAGATGGTTGATACCCTTTATAAGTTAAACTTTTTTGAGGATTTAAACTAATTTTTTTAGACTTTTTAAAGAATATATTATAAAAAGAGGAGTAGAATATTATAAAATGTTTAATAATATTTTATATTATTACAAAATAGAGGATAAATTATGACAAATAGAAGAGTAGGTATTATTGGTGCAGGTGCAGTTGGAGCAACGGCTGCCTATACATTGGCAATGAAAGGAGTATGTAAAGAGATTATTCTTTTTGACATTGCTGATGGTGTGGCACAAGGTAAAGCCATTGACATTGCCCAAGCAACACAATATGCACCTCAACCAACCATTTTAACATCAGCAAAAACTCCTGCTGATGTAAAAGATTGTGACATTGTGGTCATTACGGCTGGTGTACCAAGAAAAGGTGACATGACACGAGAAGATTTACTAATGATTAATGCAAAGATTATTAAATCTGTTACACAAGATGTAATGAAATATTCTCCTAATGCCATTATTGTTTCCGTTTCAAACCCTCTTGATGTTATGACCTATGCCATTCAAAAGATTACAGCTTGGGAAAGCAATAGAATTATTGGACTAGCTGGTGCATTAGATGGTTCACGTATGGCATACCAAATCTATAAACAATTAGGCTATGGTGCAGGACAAATAGGAACATTGGTCATTGGTGACCATGGTCAAAATATGGTTCCCCTTCCTCAAAAAGTACAAGTTGGAGATGTTCCAAGCACTGACCTCTTAGATGATGAAGCCTTTGCAGGAATTATTGAACGTACCAAAAATGGTGGAGCAGAGATTGTTAAATACCTCGGAACATCTGGCTACTATGGACCTGCCTCTGCTATTGCCCATATGGTTGAAGCCATTTTAAACGATACGCAAACCGTTGTTTCATGCTCTGTTCTTTTAAATGGAGAGTACGGAGTTAATAATGTAACCGTAGGTGTGCCTGTTGTTCTTGGTAAAAATGGGGTTGAAAAGATTATTCAGATGACCCTTGATCCTAAAACACAAAAGAAATTTCAAGACTCTGTTGATAGCATTCAAGAGAGTATTGAAATTCTTAACAACAATGGATTTTTTGATTAATCCATTACTACCCTACCCACTCACCAAAAGCTTTTTCTCTCTGCTTAATCTATTCATTTACGATTAATTTCTCAAAGAGTAGAATAAGCCATTAATCCAAAATAGGAGACGTAAATGTCATTTAGAATAGAAAAAGACACCATGGGTGAAATGCAGGTTCCTGCTGATAAATATTGGGCTGCACAGACGCAACGTTCTGTACAAAACTTTGAAATAGGTAATGAAAAAATGCCCATTGAAGTGGTCTATGGCTTTGCTAATCTTAAAAAAGCATGTGCCTTAGTTAATAATGAACTTGCTCGTCTTGATGATGAAAAAACCCAAGCCATTGCAAAAGCTTGTGAGAGCGTATTATCAGGTGAACTAGATGACAACTTCCCTTTAGTCGTTTGGCAAACAGGTTCAGGAACACAGTCAAACATGAACATGAACGAAGTGGTTGCCAATAAAGCAACTGAACTGCTTGGAGGAGACTTCACCAAAGAGAATTTAGTTCACCCAAATGATGATGTAAACAAAGGTCAAAGCTCAAACGATACCTACCCAACAGGCATGAGAATTGCTGAAGTAGTTGCTGTCACAGATAACCTTATTCCCTCACTCAATGCATTAAGAGAAACACTTAACAGTAAAGCTGAAGCCTTTAATGAGATTGTAAAAATTGGACGTACTCACTTACAAGATGCTACCCCACTAACACTGGGTCAAGAGATTTCTGGTTATGTTGCAATGTTAGATACCAATCTAAAACAACTCAATGACGCTTTGGTTTATTGTCGAGAGATTGCCATTGGAGGAACTGCTGTGGGAACAGGTCTTAACTCTCACCCAGAATTTTCAGAGCGTGTGGCAGGACAACTCAACAAATTTATGGCAAAAGATTATGGTTTTGTATCAC
>JALSQB010000022.1 GCA_026985655.1 Campylobacteraceae bacterium
TTTCCAATAGGACAAAATAAATCCAGCACTCTTCCTGTCAATTTAGAAGGGTTATACTCAAGTTTGAGTTGCTCTAGTGCATAAAGTGGGGTTAAGTTGTCAAAGAGAGGTCTTTTTTTAGACTCTTCAGGAGGTAAGTAGTTAATGGCTTCAATTTTAAGTAGTGCATAATATTTCTCTTGGTCTTTAGGTTGCCTTACTTGACCTGTTACTATGTCACCATTTCTAAGGGCAAAACGTTTAATCTGTGTGCCACTTACATAGGTGTCATTTTGAGAGTTAGCAAAGTTTCCATCTTCTGAACGTAAGAAACCATAACCATCATTCATCACCTCTAAAATACCTGTAAACAAGATGTACCCACCTTGGCTTACTTGCGATTTTAAAATCTCAAAAATAAGGTCTTTACGTTTATATTCATTGGGGTTTTCAACACGCTCTTTGAGGGCAATGGCAACCAAATTTTCCAATGGCTCTTTTTGTAAGTCTTCTACCTTGTAACCTTTAACTGGTACATGGGTTCTATTGTTATTATTGTTTTTCTTATTATTGTTATGTTTTTTGGATTGTTGTTCGCTCATAAGTCCTCTTGAAAGCTGTTTGGGGATTTTTTTGTCTTCTTTCGTAGTGATGCTATTATAATCACTTTTTTGTTAAACTTAAGCTAAAATCATCTAAAGAACTTTAAACTCTTAGCTATAATACTTAAAAAAAGAGAATTTATGCAAAAATTATTTATTACTGATTTAGATCATACCTTTTTACAAAGCAATCAAACCGTCAGTTCCTTTTCAAAAGAGATATGGAATAGCAAAAGTTCTAAAGCCATGCTCTCTATTGCAACGGCACGAAGTTTTGCTAAAACCCAAGATTTTTTAAAAGATTTAAAGCTCAATTTTCCACTCATCACACTTGATGGGGCAATGGTTGTAAACCGAGAAAAAAAAATCATAGATTTAAATGTTTTAAGCAAAGAGATTGGTGATGCCATTATTGAAGAGAGTAAAAAATTTGATATTTTTCCCTATGTTATTGCACTTAGTGACCATAAAAGTTTAGATGAAACATTCGATATTCCTTCCCAACTTAATTATTATCAAGAGCGTCTTATCAAAGAGTCCTATGCTTTAGATAAACGTTTAGCCTATGTCAAAAATATTAGAGGTGCAAAAGATACACTAAAGCTTGTTTATATGGGAGAAGAGCGTGTGTTACGTCCTTTAGCTGAACATCTTTTAAAAGTTTTTGGCAACACCATTGAGATTAAACTTGCCCCTGAGAACTATATGCAGTGCTACTTTTTAACAATTTTACACCCCTTAAGCGATAAAGCCCACGCCTTAAATAAAGTGCTTGAATATTTAAACCTTGATGCTAAAGAGAGTACTGTATTTGGAGATGGTTTAAATGATATTGGAATGTTTAAATTAGCAGGAACTGCCATCGCCGTGCAAAATGCACTCGATGAAGTAAAAGCTAAAGCAGATATTGTCTTACAAGAGAGTAACGATGAAGATGCTGTGGCTAAATATTTAGAAAAAAATATTTAGAAATTAATTTTATATCCTACACCATATTGATTTTTAATCAATTCAGTAGGTATCTTTTTACGTAAGTTTTTTACTAAGGTTCGAATGGAAGAGTTTGTAATGATTTTATCAAACTCATTTCCCCAAACATAAAAGAAAATTTCATCATCAGAACAAGGTATTCCATTTTTTTCAACCAACAATTCAAAGAGTTTTAACTCTCTTCTGGTTAAAAAGACTGACTCATCATTCCAAAAAAGTGTTTTACTTTTTGTATCCCATAAACAATCATAAGGCAGAGGAATTGACTGACCTCCTCCGATTTTTTTAGATATTTTTTCCAAAGCGTTCATAACATCTGAACGTAATACAGGTTTAATAAGATAAGACGAAAAATTCAAATCAACAATATCTAAAAGTATCTCCCTATCTGAGTGTGCCGTTAAAGCAATCATCGGAACTTCACTGCCCTCTTCACGAATTTTCTTTGCAAGAACAATGCCACTTATTTTAGGAATAAGTAAATCCATAATAATAAGATGAACCTTATTTTCTTTATAGATACGATACGCTTCTTCTCCATCTCTTGCAATAAAAAGCTCATTACAGTTCTCTTCTAAGAAATAAGCGTATTTATCAATAATAACCTCTTCATCTTCTACATATAATATATTCAAATTTTTGAGTATCTTCAACTTCTTTCCTTATTTTTCTACACTTCAATAATATGATTACATAATATTGTGAGCTAAGCGTGATTTTCTTAATAAGAAATAATAATTTTCCTATTTATTTATGTTATTGTTACAACTCTTTATAGCTAAGACTTTATTCTAATTGTTTATCTAATATTTTTAAACGGCTAGGCGTTCCAATGTCATACCATTTACCATCATAATACTCTGTTTCAAGCGTTTTTTCCTCTACAGCATTAAAAAGTAAAGGAGCTAAAGAAGATTTTGAAGAAGAGAGACCCTCAAAAAAACCTTTAGAATAATAGCCAATACCAGAAAAAGTATATTTTTTATTGCTCTCACCTAAGAAGAAATCTCCCTCTAAATTATGTTCAGGATTATTAACAAGAATTAAATGTACTAATTTATTTTCTTTTAATTTAAAGTCATATAGATAATGATAATCCGTCCAAATATCACCATTGACCACTAAAAAAGTTTCAGAGAGCAAAGGTAGTGCCTTGATTATTCCTCCTGCTGTCTCTAATGCCCCCTCTTTTTGCTCGTCGGAAAAAATAATTTTGACCCCATAGTCTGAACCATCGCCTAAATAGTCAATAATTTGCTGACCCAAATAGGCTACATTAATAATAATTTCTCTAAATCCAGCTTTTTTAAGTGCTTCAATATGCCATACAATTAAAGGTTTTCCTCCTACTTCTAAAAGTGGTTTTGGTTTATTATTTGTTAGTGGTCGCATACGGCTTCCTAAGCCTGCTGCTAAAATCATCGCTCTCATTGTCTAATCCTATTTCTCTCGTAAAAGTTGAGCCAAAGGTTTTAACTCATCGTATCTATCGCACACATCTAAGACATATTTTAAGGTCAAAGGAATATTTTGTAAATATCTACTCTTACCATCACGAATGTTTAAACGTGCAAAAATACCTAAAATTTTGAGGTGTCTTTGAAGTGCCATAAAATCAAACCAACGTAAAAACTCTTCATCTGAAACATCTAATTGCTTTAAGGCTTTAAATTCAAGTGCCATCTCTTTAATAAGTGCTTCATCATACTCCACATAAACATCTTTAAGCATAGAAACCAAATCATAAGTTAAAGGTCCTACTTTTGCATCTTGATAGTCAATAATAAAAAGTTTACCCTTAACTAACATAATGTTGCGTGAATGAAAATCTCTATGCACAAAAAGCCCCTGTGGCTGAGCAAACACCTCATCTAAAATTAGATTAAGTATCTCCCCTAATTCGCCTAAGCTCTTTTCTGACAAAAAGGTACTTTTATGTTGTCTTAAATACCACTCTTCCATTAAATTCATCTCAGAGAGGAAAAAATCTCTGTCATAAACTTCCATACCCTCTGTGTCGATGTTTTGCATCTTGATAATCTCTGTTATCCCTTTCATGTAGAGTAACTGAACACTCATAGGACTCAACATATCCGCTAAATGCTGTGTACCTAAATCGGTTAAAAGTAAGAAACCTTCTTTTATATTTTGAGCAACAATACGTGGAACTTCCACATTTGCCTTAAGTAAACGTACCGAAATATCAATAAAAGGATACATACTATCTTTGTCTAAAGAGGAGTCCATCACAATAAACGTTTCATTCTCTAAACTTAAACGATAATACTTTCTAAAACTTGCATCAGCTTTTATCTCATCTAATCGATAATTCTCATAAGCTAAACTCTCTATCCATGCTCTAATTTTTTGCATATATTGCCCCTAAAATTGTATTATTTTTTGCTGATGTAACTGATTTTAAATCCACTACTTCATGTTGCAGTCGCTTATGTGCTAACCATGCAAATATCATCGCTTCCATATTATCAGCACTTACGCCATATTTTTCCGTAGAATCAACTTTGACGTTTGGCAATGCCTTTTGTAAGGTGTTCATTAAAAAAATATTTTTACTACCACCACCACAAACTAAAAGTTCTTTAATATTAAATTGTTTAATTTCGTTTGCAATCGATTGAACACTCAAAGCTAACAACGTGGCTTGAATATCTTCAGGGGCTATTTTATCATAGGCTTCTAAATATTTTATTAAAAATTTCTTATCAAAGTACTCTCTTCCTGTACTTTTAGGATATTTTAATAAAAAATACCCATCTTTCAATAAGCAACTTAACAATTTTTCATGAATTTGACCAGATTTTGCCCAATCTCCATCTTTGTCATATGCTAAACCTTTATGTTCTTTTATCCATAAATCCATTAGAACATTACCACAACCTGTATCATACCCTATGAGTTCCTCTCCTAAAATAGAGATATTTGCCATGCCTCCAATATTTACAACAGCAACTTTGTCCAAGTGAGAAAATAAAAAATTATGAAAAGCTGGAGCAAAGGGCGCACCCTGCCCTCCTAATGCCACATCTTTAGAGCGAAAATCAGCCACCACCTCAATGCCTGTTTCCACGGCTAACACCGAAGCATTACCCAATTGCAAAGAGAAAGGAAACGCTCCATTAGGTTCATGCCAAAGGGTTTGTCCATGTGAGCCAATAGCCACAACATCTTCTGCTTTATATTTAGTTTTGTCTAAAAGTTCATTAACAGCTTGTGCAAAGAAATAAGCTAACTTTACATCAAGTTGTCCAATTTTCTGTATGCTTGTAGTGCCATGGATTATCGCTAAAATTTCATTTTTAAAATTCTCTTCAAATGCTAAAAAATGAGAAGCTTCTAAAATGCAAGAGCTATCATCTACCCCACAAAGTGCTACATCTACGCCATCTAAGCTTGTCCCTGACATAATGCCTATGTA
>JALSQB010000023.1 GCA_026985655.1 Campylobacteraceae bacterium
AAATTAACACTAACAACAGGCATTAGAGCTGAAAAATGGAAAGCAAAGTACAGTGATTCAAATGCCGTTAGCATTACAACAGATGAACAACTTCTTGGTGGAAAAATTGGTTTGAGCTACCAACAAGATAAAAATAATATGCACTATATCACCCTTTCAAAAGGCTATAAACCAGGGGGTGTTAATGCCGATGATTCACTCATTCCAACAGCTAAATCATACAACACCGAAACACTTTGGAACCTCGATGCAGGGCGAACCTTTAATGGCTTTAATGACAAATTAAAAGCACGACTTAATTTCTTTTATGGAAAACGTAAAGATCAACAAGTTTCAAGTTCAATCGCAGGAAAAGATGCTGAGGGTAATCCATCATTTACAGGTTACACTACCAACGCAGCCAAAGGTCACTACTATGGACTTGAATCTGAAACCAATTTGTACCCAAATGACAATGTTCACCTTTACGCCAATGTGGGTCTCTTAAAGGCAAAATTTGATGACTATATTGACCCTAATCCTTCGGCTGTTAATATGAATGGTAGAACCCCTGCACAATCACCAAGTTATCAATATGACTTAGGAGGAGATGTGATGATAAGTGATGCTTTAATGCTTAAAGCGAACATAGAGGGTAGAAGTTCAGCCTATTTTTCAAACCGACATAATGCCAAAGCAAAAGCATATAGCTTAATCAACACTAGCTTAGAGTATGTACAAGGGAGTTGGTCGGCATCACTTTGGGGAAGAAACCTTGCCAATGAAGATTATCAAACCAGAGGGTTTGGTAGCTTTGGAAATAACCCAGGTAATGGCTACAAAACAGAGGTCTATACCCAACAAGGTATGCCAAGAACATTTGGCTTAACAGTAGGATACGACTACTAAGCCATGCAATCCTTACTAGATGCCTTTAAGCTTATGTCCTCGTGGGAAATCACAGCTGCCCTTTTGGGCGTAGCCTATGTTATTCTGGCTGCAAAAGAGTCACTTTGGACATGGGCTTTTGGTTTTGTTTCCACCCTTATCTACACCATTATCTTTTGGGAGGGGGCATTGGTCTCCTCTTCTTTGCTCAATTTTTATTACATGATTATGGCTGTTTATGGTTTTTATGCTTGGCATAACGGAAAAGAAGATGAAGCACTCAAAATTAGCACCTATACGCTCTCTAAAAATTTAAAGATTATAAGCTTAGGCTTACTCTTTTCTCTTCTTATTGGCTATCTATCCACAACTTATAGTGATGCCAAACTTGCTTACATGGACAGCTTCGTACTTGTTTTTTCTGTCATTGCGACATGGATGCTCACCCAAAAAGTTTTAGAGAACTGGCTCTATTGGTTGGTGATTGACTCTGTTGCTATGGTACTTTATTGGAAGATGAACTACTTAGCCACAGTCATACTTTTTATGGTTTATATTATTTTAGGTATCTATGCCTATGCGACATGGAGAAAAGAGTTTAATGCCTATTGAGAACCTAGCCCTAGAGAAACTGAAGCTCTTAGAACAGCAGGGCTACTCCAATGAGATTTATCTCTTCGAACATTCCAACAAGAAATACCTCTTAAGAAAATTTAAAATAGACCTTGACCGTAAATTAGAATTTCAAATTCAAAAAAAAGCTTTTGCCAAGAACATCGCAGCAAAACCTATCTTACTCGATGAGCAAAAAGGATTAATGGTCGTTGAGTATCTAGCAGGAGAACATAAAACAAAACTCACCCAACAAGAGCTTAAAAAAATGGCTCAATTACTCATAGAACTGCACAAAATCAAGACAAGAAAAAGACAAAATAGCTTCAAAGAGCATTTCTCATTTAAACATAAAAAGGTAAAAAAAGCCTTTACCATTTTAGATAAAGAGCCAAAAGAGTATGCCTTAGGACACAATGATTTACATGCTAGAAATATTATTTTTTACAAAACAAGCATTAAGTTAATAGATTGGGAATATGCCCGTTACAGTGACATCTATTTTGATTTGGTGTCCATTATGATAGAGTACAAATTAAACACAAAAGATAGTAACACTTTTTTACGAAGCTATTTTGGAAGAAAAAAGATAAATCGTAAAAAACTCAAAGCTTTTACGATTATCTACAAAGCACTTTGGAGGCTTTGGTTTGAGAAGTTGGCTAAGGGAGCGTTATAAAACGCCTACTTAAACAAGTCAGCCAAGGCATCAGTATTGGTTGTTTTTTCAACTTCTGGAATGTTTCCAGAGCTTTCACCTGTTCTATCTGTTACCCCTTCTATTTCGTTCAGTTCAATGGTATAACCTGTTAGCATTGAAGCCAAACGAATGTTTATTCCTGACTTACCAATGGCTTTTGCTTTTTGGTCTGAAGTGATGTTTACAACTGCTTTTTTCTCTTTGGCAGAACTTACTTTAACACTTTGAGCAATGGCAGGAGACAAAGCTCTGGTAATAAACACTTCAGGAATAGGCGAATAATCAACACAGTCAATGTTCTCACCATCAAGCTCACTACTTACGGCATTAATTCGTGTTCCTTTAACCCCAACAGCTGCCCCAATAGGGTCAATGTTTGGAAAGTCTGTTTTTAGTGCTATTTTTGCTCTTTGCCCTGGAATTCTTGCTGATGCCATAATCACAACTGATTCATCTTCAATCTCTGGCACTTCTTTTGCCATAAGCTTCTCTAAAAACTTAGGTGAAGTTCTGGTAAGCTCTAAAAACATTCCCATCTCAGGGTCAATGCTTACAAAACGAAGCAGTGCTTTAATGGTGTCTCCTCGCTTAAACTTTTCCCCTTTAATACGGTTACGTTGAGAAAGTAAGCCTTTAAGCTCTCCAATCTCCACAAAAGTATTGTCATCATCATCAACACGGTTTACCGTACCAATCATAACGGTGTTTACTTTGTTTCTGTACTTTTCAAAAAGGTCTTGTTCCACTTGTCTTTGAATATGATACTGAAGCTCTTTAAAGAGGTTAAATGACGCTGTACGCCCATGATCTTCTAAAACAAAAGGCGAACGTAATTGGTCACCCAATTCCAAATCTTCACCATACTCTGCTTGTGCTTCTTTTAAAGAGATAACAGCATCAGGTTCACTCTCTAAGCGTTCATCATCATCTTTGACAATGGTAATGAC
This sequence comes from Campylobacteraceae bacterium, assembly GCA_026985655.1. Taxonomy (GTDB): domain Bacteria; phylum Campylobacterota; class Campylobacteria; order Campylobacterales; family Sulfurovaceae; genus UBA1140. The sequence goes on from JALSQB010000023.1 coordinate 3,127, forward strand.
TTGCTCTACTGTATAATCCTTAACGTCCATATCTACCGTTGCTTCAAAGGCTGAACTATAAGAGGTACATCTTTTGGCTGTTTTAATCAATGCCTCTTTAAATGCACCAACTGCTGACTCTAGTGAAATATTTTTTTCATGTGCCATAGCTTCTATAATATCTACAATTTTTTCCATTAAATATCCTTTTTCAATCATTTCAAACAGAGTTGTTAAAATCTACTAAATGGGAACTTAACAGGCGTTACAATTTGGTGTGATTTCAGCGTTTGTTTGAAGAGTTGAATTATATCTAAACTTACCTTTAAGCTAAAAAGGTATAATTTGTTCATAAAATACAACATAAAATATTATTGGTCTAAATAGTATAACTTATATTGAAGGATAAGTCAAATGAAATTAAAGCTAGCCAGAGCATCAGTAGATGCTAAACCCAAAACAATTGAGGTCGATAAAATTGAAGAGGATTTAGATAAAAAGTCTATTTTTTACTTTGATAAAGAGAACTCACATAAAGATTTAAAATCACTTGTTGAGCATTTTGAAACAAAAGAGTACTCTGTTTATTTGAGAGAAGTAAAATTCGGTCTTGATGATGACGAATATCTCTATGAGGTACATATCGTAAAATAACGCTTCATGAAAAAATTATACATAGAAACCTTAGGTTGTGCTATGAATGTTCGTGATAGCGAACATATGATAGCAGAGCTTAATGCCAAAGAACCCTACGAACTTACTCAAAAACTCGATGATGCTGATTTAATTATTATTAATACTTGTTCTGTTAGAGAAAAACCTGTCTCCAAACTTTTTTCAGAAATTGGGGTCTTTAAAAAACATAAAAAACCAAATGCTAAAATTGGGGTAACAGGCTGTACTGCTTCTCATTTAGGGAAAGATATTATCAAACGTGCACCTGCTGTTGATTTTGTTTTAGGGGCAAGAAATATCTCTAAAATCACCAAAGTCATTGAAGAGAAACACGCCGTTGAGGTTGATATTGACAATGATGATAGTAACTATGATTTTAGCGAATACAGAAGTAATCCTTTTAAATCTATGGTAAACATCTCTATGGGCTGTGATAAATCTTGTACTTTTTGTATTGTTCCTGCTACCCGTGGTGATGAGGTTTCTATTCCTTCAGACCTTCTTGTAACAGAGATTACTAAAGCTGTTAATACGGGTGCTAAAGAGGTGATGCTTTTAGGGCAAAATGTAAACAACTATGGTAAATCTTTTAGCACCCAAGATGAAAACACCAATTTTACTGCCCTACTTCAAAAAATATCTAAAATCGAGGGTTTAGAACGTATTCGTTTTACCTCACCTCACCCTTTACATATGGATGATGCATTTTTAGAAGAGTTCGCCTCTAATCCTAAAATTTGTAAACAAATTCATGTCCCACTTCAAAGTGGTTCAACTTCTCTACTCAAAAGTATGCGACGTGGTTACTCTAAAGAGTGGTTTCTCAATCGTTGTGAAAAGATTAGAACACTTTGTCCAGAGGCTACCATCTCTACGGACATTATTGTCGGTTTTCCAGGAGAGAGCGATGAAGATTTTTCTGACACCATGGATGTTTTAGATAAAGTACGTTTTGAGCAACTCTTCTCCTTTAAATACTCACCACGACCACATACCCCAGCACAAGATTTTGAAAATCAAATACCTAATGATGTTGCAGGAGCAAGACTTACTAAACTACAAGCACGACATACTGAAATTTTAGATGAAGTAATGAATGCGCAAATGGGTGCAGAACATCACGTCTATTTTGATGAGCTTAAAGCCAATGGAAAAGTTTCTGGACGCAGTGACGATGGAAAACTTTTTTATGTTGAAGGAAGTGAAGAGCTTTTAGGAAAAATTTTAAAAGTCAAAGTAACAGAAGTCTCAAGAGGTGCATTAAACGGAATTGTTTGTGCATAAAAAGTTATCTCGAAAAATAGGGGTTATTTTTATCCCTATTTTCATCTTTATGGTGATGAAACTTCTATGGTTTACCTATCGTAAAAAGTATCATTTTATTGATGAACCAATTGAGACACAATGTATGGCAGTTACATGGCACGCTGAACTGCTCATTGCCCCACAAGTTTACAAAAAATTACGTAAAAAACAAAAAACTTCAGCAATTATTGCCCAACATTACGATGGAGAGCTTATTGCTCGTACCTTAGGTTTCTTAGGCATTAAAGCCCTACGTGGTTCTTCAAGAAGAGGAGCAAAAGCTGTACTCATAGCTGCTATTTCTGCTTTAAAAGAGGGTCATTCTGTCATGATAACTCCCGATGGTCCCAAAGGGCCTAGATATACCATGCACGATGGTGCTGTTGCTTTGGCTTTACGCTCAAACTTACCTATTATGGTTGTAAACTATAATGCCAATGCCTTTTGGCAACTTAAAAGTTGGGATAAATTTGTCATTCCTAAACCTTTTACTACGCTCAATATTTATCATCAAGTCCTTAGCCTCTCCCAAATGCAAAAAGAGGAAGCAAAAGCATATCTACAAAAACAGATGCTAACATACGCATTATAAATATGTGTAATTAAACTATTCCTCACTTTTTATTTCAATAAAATTATCTACTTTTAAAGCAATTTTTCTAAAATAAAGGCTTTTTAAAGAGCTTTCGTAATATTATTAAATTACATTTAAATTACATATTTACTATAAATAAATAATAAATATAAAATAATATAAAAGAACATAAGCTGTTACACATTAAAAATTTGATATAATTTCCTATGCTTAATTTACAAGAAGATATTAATAATTTTTTATTCTATTTAGAGAAAGTTAGAGCTTACGCCTCTAGCTCAATAGATACCTATGATAATGTTCTTAAAGAACTGCTATCGCTTGGTCACTATTATGAAGAAGATAAAGAGATTATTTTAGATATTACCCCTTTGAGATTAAAAAATATTAATAACTCAAAGCGAACTATCTCAAAAAAGTTAAGTGCCATTCGCTCTTTTGTAAAGTATATGAAAGAGCAACAAAATTTGTCCATTAAATTAATAGGAGATTCAACCATTAAAGTACCACAAACATTGCCTAAGCCCATTGATGAAAATTTAATTTCAGAAGTTCTAAACCATGCTTCAAAAAAAGAGCATTTAATTATTGCCCTGTTGTATGGTTTAGGATTAAGAATTTCAGAGCTTTCAACATTGACGCTTAATGATATTTCACAAGAGTGGGCAGAGGTTAGAGGTAAAGGAGACAAAGTAAGACAGCTTCCTTTACTTAAGTCTCTTTTTAATGAGATAGAAGATTATATTAAACAAGAGAAGCCAAAAGTTTTTTTACTCGAAAAAGAGGGTGAAAAAATGACGGTCAATCAAATACGTTATCTTTTTAATAGGTTATTTAAAAAGTATGGAATCAAAGCCACACCCCATCAGTTACGCCACTCTTATGCGACACATATGTTGCATAATGGGGCGAGAATTTCTGATGTAAGTGAGCTTTTAGGTCATTCAAGTATGGTTTCAACACAGATATATACGAAATTAAGTTCCAATAAAAAGTTAAATACCTATTCAATGGCACACCCTTTATGCCAAAATGATAACAGTACAAAATAAGAAACAAGGAGAAAAGATGTCAAGCAAAAAATATGTAACCATCACCCATTATAAAGAGAGAGAATTCTATTTCTTAAATCATGCCATTCAAACCAATGATGGATTCATAAGCAAAGAGATTGAGCAATTTCATGAGAGTGAAAAAGAGAAATTGATTGAAAAAATACGACTTTTAAAGCAACAATACCCTTTAAATCAAATAATTTCTATTTCATTAGATGCCACTCAAACGGTACAGAACAAAGAAGACCTCACCAAAGCATCAGCAGAGATTTTTAAAAACAATTATGTCATGCAAGAGAAAATAGATATTGGAAATCTTCCTGTAACACTCTATTTTTCACCTTTTAGCATACTTTACAAAGAGTACAAACATAAACTTAATGATAAATTAACACTTATCATTGGGCTTTTTGACCGTAAACTTTACATTATGTTTGCCACAAAAGATAAGATTGAGCAGAGTTGGACACTAGGAACACGTGGATTAACAGAGAAACAAGTAGCAAAAAGAGTCTATAAGAGTATGCAAGCTTATCATAAAATCTCTCATAAATTTGCAGACCATATTCAAATGTTGGTTCCTGAAGATGCCCCTAAATTGTTAAAAGTTTTAAGAGAAGAGTTGTCAATGAGCATTGTGCTTAAACAAAAAACAATTCACAACTTACTTCACTCTATGGGTGCAGACCAACGTAACTTTAGCTCCTCTTATATGAAACCAGCCGTAAGAACCATACCTTCTCAAAAGAGTGATACCAAAGAAGAACAAGCACCTATGGCAAACCTCAAAGACCTTAGTTTAAACGTAGAAGATACACAGGAGCTAAAGCAACAAAAAGAACCTTCTTTTATGAATAAACTTAACTTATTTTTTAAGCCTAAGTCTGTTAAAAAAGAAATAGAGGAAAAAAATAAAAATACACTTAATTTAAATCTATTTGCCCCATTACTTGTGGTTTTTTTAGCAGGTGCTTATTTTACTGCTCAAAAAAATTCAATTAATCATAAAATAGCACTTCTTGAAATACAATCTAAAACGCAAATAACCCATGCTTATCTTGCAAAAACAACACAAAATGTCTTTGATGCTATGGGTAAAAGTGGAGAGTTACACTCTGCTACCATTTCAAATAAGAATATTAAACTAAAAGGTCTTGTTTGGGGAATTGAACCATTAAAAGAGAAACTAAATTCACTCTATGCTCGTGGTAACTTTAACATAAAACCACTTGAAAACTTTATGACTGAATTTACATTTACAGCGAATATATCAAAGGTTTAACATGATAAAAACACTTAAAAAACTACCTCTCGTAACAAAACTAATATATCTACTCACATTAGTACTTTTTATTTCTTGGGTCATTCCTACTATTTTCTCTTATATGAGCGACCTTAATGAATATAAAGAACGAACCCAAGCATTCAACAATATCTCATCTCGATACGCCATTACTACGGAATCAAAAATATTTTCAGAAGTAAACTTTAAAGCAGACACTAAAGCACTTTTTTCACAAGTCTCAGTTAAAGAACTTGGAGAAAAAAACTATAAAATTAATATAAAGATGAAACAAGAAAATTTAAAAAGTTTTAAAAGCTTTTTAGAGACACTCTCATTACGATACTATGTAAAAGTAACTCAACCATTAGAGTTTAACGTTAAAGATGAGATGATTAATCTAACGATGACGGTACAAGCTTTTTAATATAAAATAGAAGAATAATCCCTAAAAAAACAATGCTTGCCGTTACATAGAGCGTGCTATTATAATTTCCAAAATAGGAGTTGAGCCATACAGAGTAAAGTGGTGCGCTTACTTGTCCTATGCCATAGGCTGTGGTCATAGAACCCATCAGTATTACAGGATTGTTTTTCGCTAGTTTTCCTGCTAAGTTCATAAAGAGTGCTACCAAACCAATGAATGTACCTCCATAAAAAACACCACTTAAAAGGTTTAAGTAGATATTGGTAGAAAAAGTAGGAATAAGCATACCAAAGATTTGTAATCCCATTGCAAGCATAATAATATCTAAATAGTTATATTTATCTGCCAATCGCATCCAAATAATCGATGAGGGAATACCTGCAAACCCAACAATTAGCCAACCTAAATTTCCATACCCCTCTAAGCCTTCTAAGGAGTTAATAATATCAGGTAAAAAAGTCCCTTGAACCACAAAGCCTACCCCCTCTGTAAAGTATGCTACAATCAGTAAAATAACATAAGATGAGAAGATAGATTTTGAAACTTTTTGTTTGGGGAGGCTAACATCAACTTCTTCAAAAGATAAAATATAAACCACATAAAAAGAGAGAACAAAAGCCAAAATTGAAAGCGTCAGCCATACCTCTTGCCATGTTTGTGTTTTTAAAATATATTGGCTAATAAGTTCAGAGATAACAATCGCAAATCCTATGCCAGAGAAGTGAATACCCATAGCTTTAGTCTTCTCTTTTAAATTTAATTTTAACATAACCAAAGAAGAGGCAATAAGAAAAAGCAGTGCTGAACCAAAACCTGCAATTACTCTAGCTACTAACCATACATATTCATTTGTTGTTGTTGCTAATATAAAAGTCGTTAGCACACTAAGAACAAGACCTAAACGAAAATATTTTACTTTGCTATTTATCTCTTTTAAGAAAATGGTAAATATGGCACCTAAAAGGTAACCTGCAAAATTTAAGGAAGCTAAAATTCCAGCTGACGTTAGCCCTAAAAAGTCATCTAACATAGATGGAAGAAGTGATGTGAAAGCGAAACGGGCGATACCAAGGCTTATAACAATACTTAAAATACCTGCAAGAAGTATAGAAGTATTGTTAGATTTGTCTAATAAATTCATATTTTTCTTTTTAAGAAGTATACTAAATTTTAATTAGACTTGAGAGTGAGAAAAAGATGTGACCAAAATTAACGATACGCATCATAACTTAAATGTGTGCGTCTTGCTCTGTTACGACTGGCTCGTAATTCATTACGAAACTTCGCAATAGCACTTTCATGTCTAATCTCTTTCTCTTTTTTGAGTTTATCATTCTCAATAAAGTTTTGCATCTCAATAATTTGTTTCTTAAGTGCAATGGACTCTAGCTGTAAAGATAAAATTTGATTATCTTTCTCTAGCTTATCAATAGCTTGAATATTTTCTGCATGTATAAGATTAATTCCTATAATCATAACAATTGTGATATTTTTTAACATAATGACTCCTTATTTGTGTCTAAAAATAAGTATATCATTTTACTACTTAATTATAAATAATAATTTTAAACATTAAATAATAATATAAAATCTACTATTTTAAACCTTTACCCTCTCTCAAAAAAAAGAAGCTCATAAAACTAAACCAAAGTGCATAGAATAAAATAGCCATGAAATTTAACTAGATTTTTACTAGAAAAATACACTAAATATGTTAAAATCTATTATCAAATACAATATAAGGATTTATATATGGAAGCTTTACGCTTTACAGGAGCAGGAAATGAATACTTCAAAATTTGGATTGTCAATGTTCTATTGACCATTATTACCTTGGGTATCTATTACCCTTGGGCAAAAGTAAGAAATCGTCGTTATTTTTATGCTAACAGTACATTAAATGATAGAAACTTTGAATACCATGCGACGGGGAAACAACTTCTATTAGGCTTTTTAATTGGTTTGGTACTGTTTGTTATTTACAATATCGTTACACAGGTTGCTCCACAATTTGCTCTCTTCTTTATGGGATTTTTTATCTTAATTCTCCCATGGATTATTTGGCGAAGTTTAATCTTTAACATGAAAGTAAGTAGTTTTTCAAATGTACACTTTTCATTTAGAGGAGCATTAAAAACTTCTTATCTAATATTTTTAGGCTATCCTCTACTTATTATCTTTTTGATAGTAATGGTTGGGATAATAGCTTCAGTTGCAATACCTTCTTTACAAAGTTCTCCTTCAGACCCTACTTTTCTCATTATTGGTGGGATTATTATCGGTGTTTTTTCTATGATTCTTTATGCTTTTGCTATTGCACTAATTCAAAAAAAATCTAAAGAGTATATGCTTAACAATAGCTTTTATGGTCAAGGTCAATTTTCGACTGAATTAGAGACTAAAAAGTTTTTAAGCATCTATGCCAAAGGGATTATGTTAGCACTGCTTCCTTTAGTTGTAATGGGTTTAGGTTTCGTAGGCATGGGTGTAGGTCCTGGAGCAGAAATACTTTTTATTGTGGCTTATTTTGGATTTATTATCGTATCACTACTTGCAGGAGCTTATATTATGAGTCGAATTAGAGCTTATGTTTATGAAAACACTCTATTAGACGACCGAGTTGCTTTTGAATCGACCTTAGGTGCGAGAGCCTTAGCATGGGTAATATTTACCAACTTATTGATGATTTTGTTTACGCTTGGGTTAGCAATGCCTTGGGCAAAAGTGCGTATGGCAAACTTAATGCTTGAGAACACTTTGGTTGATACTTCAGTTGGTTTTGATGAATATATTACACAAGAACAAGCACGTGGTGGAGCAATTGGGGAACAGATTGGTGAAGCATTTGACGTAGATATGGACGTAGGTTTTTAGATGATACAAGGTTATTGGCATCCCCAAGGTAGTGCAGAACGTTTTGTTGCAACATTTGAGATTAATGATTTAGGACGATATGCAATTGTCTTTGAAGACAAAACAGCCTATCGAGGAGATGCTTCTGACCTAAAAGTAAGTGATCGTTTGGGAAATGTATATCGTAAAATTACCTTAGAAGATGGTTCAGCTTTTACCACTTTGGACAATGATGCGATAGACCTCTTGTTTAAACACCAACAAAAAACCAATGCCTTGGTGCATTACCTAGAGACCCATATGCGATGGATAGCAGTAGCATTGATAGTTGCTGTTGCCACAGGTTTTTCATTTTTTAAATGGGGTGTTCCTTGGACGAGTGAGAAAATTGCACAAGCATTACCTTATGAGACCAATCGACTTATTGCAAAAGGGAGTATGAAATTTTTAGATAAAGCTATGTTTGATGAGAGTAATCTTACCAAAGTACAAAAAGATGAAATTCGCTTACATTTTGAGCAAAAAATAGCAAGGCTTAGTATCGAAGATGAAGATGAGATACGCTATAAAATATATTTTCGCTCTTGGACAATGGGTGGAAGTGAAATTCCCAATGCTTTAGCCTTACCATCAGGAGAGATTATCTTAACCGATAAATTCATACAACTTGCCTCCAATCAAGATGAGATAGATGCTGTGATGCTTCATGAAATGGGTCATGTCGTGCATCGTCATGGTTTAGAGATGCTCATTGAAGGAACATTTATCACCGTAGCTGTGATGATGATGACAGGTGATGCTTCTGGCATGGGTGACATGGGGGTAGGACTTGGGTCTGCTTTAGTGAGTTCATCGTACTCACGTAAACACGAAGCTGAAGCTGATTTGTATGCATTTAATAAAATGCTTAAAGCCAAAATTGACCCTAAATCATTTTCAAATATTATGCAGAGTATGATGGACTATATGGCTAAAGAGAATAATGAAACCAAAAAAGATGATAAAAAAGGCTATTTAGACTATTTTGCATCACACCCTACAACACAAACACGTATAGATTTGGCAAACCATTATAGTAAGTGTTTTAAACAAGGCTTGACAACTTGTAAATAGTCTTATGTTACAATGCTTTTTTAATACAAAGGATTGATAACATGCAAGAAGAAAACCTCAGACTCGTCGATGAAGCACTAGAATACGCACCCATAAAAAACACTTTTCGTTTGGCATGGGAATTTATAGAAATTAATAAAAAATTTACACTAACAAGCATGCTTGTTTTTGTTGTTTTAAACCTTTTGGCTACAGTTCCTATGGTCGGCTTTATATTTGTAATCTTTGCAGGAGTATTTGGTTTTATTGTTCAAATACACGTTGGCAAAATATTCTACACTACCTCTAGCATTGACACGTATGTCAATGAGATTCAAAAGAGTACAACCGAGGCTATGAGCAAAACATCTCTACAACCAGCATTTGGTGCTTATTTGGGGTGGATTGCTTTTATTTTTATCTCTTTGATTTTACTAAGCATTGTAGGCACTTCAATGGGCATACTCCATGAAGGAATGACGCAAACAGATATGCTTCTAGCCTTAGCAAATTTAGGCGTTCCTTTTTTACTTTTTGCCCTTATTCTCTCCTATGTTCAACCTTTGGTGCAGTCCAATATTATCTTAGCCCAAGACTTTAAACAAGGGTTTAAGGCTGTATTCTCTATTTTTTCAGTAACTGTATGGCGAAGTGCTTTTAAGAAATCTTATTTTAACTATGTAGCACTTTTGGGTTTAGTTATTGTGGTAGGAGTTTTTGCGTTAGTTGCATTTATAACGCTCTTTTCAATGATTCCTCTACTAAACATACTTCTCAATATTTTTGCATTGGCTATGTTTTATGTGGTGATGGTTGTTACCGCCATTGCTTCAATGATGGCAAGACGTTTGGTCGAAGTGTAGTTTCATGTGTGTGAACACTTAAGGTTCACACTAAGTTTACTTCGAGAGTTGGTCAAAGGTGGCTTTCATTTCACCTAAGCCCATACCTCCAACATGTACGGTTCCCACTTCACCATTAGGCATAATTCCAACAAGAAAAGGAATTGACCCTCTCCATTGAGCCCGTTCTGCAATATAAGAGATAAATTTTGAGTTTGTTGCATCTTCACCTGAAAGTAGTGTATAGTTAATCTTTTTAGCTATTTTAAACTTTTTAAGTTGCTCTTCTGGCAGACGTTGTACTTCTATGGCAATAACCTCTAATTTGTCACCTTTCTCTTCCACAAGTTTTTCCAATGCTGGAATTTCACCCAAACAAGGTGGACAACGGTGACCAAAAAAGAGTAAAAAGACAATTTTGTTTTTATGTTCTTCAAAAGTAACACCATTTTCAACTTCATTAACATGTAATTTTTTACCATCAGTGGTAGTTAATTCAAAAATATTTTTAACATAAGTTTCTGTTTTTTGTGGTGCTTCTTTTTCACTTACTTGCTTTTTTACCTCTTTGGGTTCAGATGCTTGTGTCACTTTAGCTGTTGCTATTTTTTTCTCAAGTTCATTCATCTTTTTTATTTCAGCTGAGGGTTCAGCTTTCTTTTCAGTGCTAAATTTTTTCTCTTCGCTTTTGTCATTACTACCACAGGCACTCAATAGCAAAGTTAAACATACGGTACTTAGAAATACTCTTTTTCTCATAATTTACGCTCTCTTTATTATAATATTCTCTTATTATAACAAGTTTTTATTAACACTTTGTGTCGTTTTTATGCTATATTTCTTAGATGATAACAATAAAATCAATATTCCAAGAGATAATAAAACATAAAAAAATCCTCCTAATCGCCAATAGTGTCGCCATCATCTCCACCTTAGTCGTCCTACCTGTCGCCCTACTTTTACCCCTACTCATAGATGAACTCATCTTAGGTAAAGGGGGAGAGATTACCTCCATTATTGACAAGTTTGTTAATGTTGGTGAGCCAATGTACTACATACTCATCGTCTTGCTCATCACTATGGGGCTTAAAGCCATAGGTTTAGTTTTTTCACTTCTGCACATACGGCTGTTTACAAAAATATCCAAAGAGGTCACTTACACCATTCGTAAACGTCTGCTTAATCACCTGCAAGTGGTCTCCATGAGAGAGTATGACCTTTTAGGCTCTGGGGCTGTTGCGTCTAAAGTCATCACCGATGTAGAAACCATTGACAAATTTGTCGCCTCTTCTGTGGGGGAAGTGGTGGTGGAACTCTTAACGCTTATGGGGGTTTCTCTTGTCTTGTTATGGTTAAATTGGCAATTGGCTTTGGTGATTTTGGTACTCAATCCTTTGACCATGTTCATTATGTTACGAACGTTTAAAAATGTGGCAAAAATGAAGAAGAAAGAGAACCAATCCATCGAAACTTTTCAAAACACTTTAACCGAAAGTTTAGAACTTTACAATCAAATAAGGGTACAAAACAGAGAAACGTATTTTTTAAATACCATTGATGAACAAGCAAAAGCCATACGTGACCGTTCGTATTTGTTTGGGTTAAAGAGTGAAATAGCATTGGAATTTTCACGACTGCTCATCTTTTATTCACACGACATCTTTAAAGCCTTGGGCATTTTTATGGTACTTATTGGCATGTTAAGCATTGGTAAAATGTTAGCCATCTTCTCTTACGCGTGGGTACTGATGCGACCTGTAGATAAGCTGATGAATTTTATTCACCTCTATTTTAATGCCAAGTCAGCCATTGAACGGCTCAATGAGATTTTAGCTTTAGAAAAAGAGCCACATTATCTTGCCCAAAGTGACCCTTTTGACAGTAGAAAATCAGCCTCCATTGTCCTAAAAGATGTTTCGTTCTCGTATGATGGACAACATCAAGTATTAAGTCACTTAAACTTAGCCATTAAAGAGGGTGAAAAGGTAGCCATAGTGGGTGAGACAGGTTCAGGAAAAAGCACCTTAGCTCAAATCCTCATAGGACTTTACCCCATAGATGAGGGTGAGATTTTTTACAACGACATTGAAGTCAAAAAGATAGGCTACGAAAAAATCCGTGAAAATGTAGGTTTTGTGCTTCAAGCCCCTTTGATGTTTAACAATACTTTACGTTTTAACTTAACATTGGGACGAGAGTATGCCGATGAAGTAATTTACGAAGCCTTAAAAGTAGCCCAACTCTTTGACTTTGTCGATGGCTTAGAGCAAAAACTAGAGACCATTGTAGGAAAAAACGGCACAAAACTCTCAGGAGGACAACGACAACGCCTCTCCATTGCGAGAGTCTTACTTGACAATCCCAAAGTGATGATATTTGACGAATCAACCTCTTCGCTTGACGATGCCACCGAGAAGAAGTTACTTGATACGTTAGAGCTTTATGTAAAAGATAAAACAGTCATTACCATTGCCCATAGAGCAAGTAGTATTTTGAGGGCTGATAGGGTGATTGATTTGAATAGACTCTAAACTTATTTGTGTATAATCGCATTCATAGTAAAAAATGAAATTTTAGTGTAAATTGAGGATTAAAAAAGAATGCAAAGAAAAAAAATATATAACCCAGAATCGAAAGAAAAAACCTCTGAACGTAAGATATTTGGGGGCGACCCAACAGGGATTTTTGAGTTAAATGACATTAAATACCAATGGGCGTACAACCTTTGGGAGGTGATGCTTAACAACACTTGGTTTCCTAAAGAGGTTGATATGACCCAAGATGTGGGAGATTACAAACGTTTAACCGATGCTGAGAAAAAAGCTTATGACAAAGTCTTGGCTCAACTCATTTTTATGGACTCTTTACAGACGAACAATATTATTGACAACATTAATCCGTTTATTACCTCTCCTGAAGTGAACTTAATTTTGGTTAGACAATCGTTTGAAGAGGCGTTACATGCCCAATCTTACGCTGTTATGGTCGATACCATTTCACAAAATTCCGATGAGATTTATGGACTTTGGCGAAATGATATGATGCTTAAAACCAAAAATGATGCCATTGCTAAAGTCTATCAAGAGCTTTCTGACAATCCCTCTGACAAGAACATTGTCAAAGCGATGTTTGCCAATCAGATTTTGGAGGGGATTTACTTTTATTCTGGTTTTACTTACATTTATACTTTGGCTCGTTCAGGTAAAATGTTGGGTTCTGCCCAGATGATTCGTTTTATTCAGCGTGATGAAGTGACACACTTAGCACTCTTTCAAAATATGATTCGTACCGTTAAGCGTGAGAGTCCAGAGTTTTTTACCAAAGAGTTTAACGATGAAATTTACACAATGTTCAAAGAAGCTGTGGAGCTTGAAGTAAACTGGGGAAAATACATCACCCAAGGGCAGATTTTGGGGCTTACAGATGATATTATTGAGCAGTATATTCAGTATCTCGCTGACACACGACTTAAAGCCATTGGTATGGAGACCATCTATAATGTTACGCATCCCATTAAATGGGCTGATGACTTTGCGAAATTTAATGACCAAAAAACCAACTTCTTTGAGGGGAATGTGACCAACTACTCCAAAGGCTCTTTAGATTTGGACGACTTTTAAGCCTTATGGTCAAAAAGCCTTTAAATCACACTGCACATAAGGGCGACTTCTTCGTCGCCACACTTCAAAACAAAACGCTTGACACTTATGAAGAAAATCTGCAATATTTACTCAATTATATTAAAAATAGTAAAGCCGATTTAATCGTCGCTCCTGAATTGTGCTTGACCAATTTTGACTATGAAAATTTTGAAGAGGCGAGTCGTTTTTATGAAAAAGCTTTAGGTGAACTCTTAACACTCATAGATGAACAGATAGTTGTTTTAACAATGACCATCAAAGAAGATGAAAAGTTTTTTAACAGAGCTGTGGTTATTCATCAGCATCAAATTATTCACACCCAAGACAAACATAAACTTTTTAAACTTGGAGATGAAGAGAAATATTTTGCAGTAGGTGACAAAAATAAAATAGTTAAATTTAAAATAAATACTATTACTTACGCCATATTAATCTGTTTTGAATTACGATTTAAAGAGCTTTGGAAGCAGATAGAAGGGGCAGATGTGGTACTGATTCCTGCACGTTGGGGAAAGAGTCGTCAAATGCATTTAGAGACACTTAGCCGTGCTTTAGCCATTATGAACCAATGTTTTGTGGTGGTGAGTAATGCGAGTGATGAGGATATGGCATTGGCTTCAGCCATCATCTCTCCTTGGGGAGAAGTTTGTGCTGATGAAACTTTAGCAGTCATTGAGAAAAAGATAACGCTAAAAGATGTAAAAAGAGTATGCCGTTTAATTAATGTTGAACAGGATAGTCCTCAATAACATTAATATCTTCTAACTCTATGGTATTCTCTTTGGTAATGTGTTTCGCATACTCTTTTGCTTTTTGGTACTGTTGTGTAGCAAAGTAGAGTTGAGCGATATTTTTGTAGTTATTTTGAGTAAGGTCATGCTCTTCTCCAAAGTTCTCTTTATTGATTTCTAGGGCTTTTTTATGAAGTTCTATGGCTTTAGTGTTATGCCCTTGTAAGGCTTCTAGTACGGCTAGGTTGGTGTAAGAGATGGCAATGTCAAGGTTCTCTTTTTTTCTAATCTCTTGCTTGATATTAATTGTTTTTTCAGTTAGTTTAATCGCTTTTTGGGTTTCGCCCATCGTAGCATAGAGCGTGCCTATGTTGTTGTAACTCTCAGCTGTTTTACTGCTATTTCGTCCAAGAAGTTTTTTACGTACCTCTAACGCTTTACCTAAAAATGCTAAAGCTTTAGGGTATTCTTTAGTTTTTTTATAAATAAGTCCTAGGTTATTGTAGGAGGTAGCCGTATTGAGGTTATCACGTCCTAAAATTTTCTCTTTAATAGCAATAGATTGATTATAGTAAGCTATGGCTTTTTGATATTCACCTTTTTTATAAGCATCTACCCCTTGATTGTTTAAAATATTTGCTTGTTGTAGGGCTTG
>JALSQB010000024.1 GCA_026985655.1 Campylobacteraceae bacterium
AGAAAGTTTAATAGTTTGTCTTCTTGTTTTACTTTGTGTTGTTCTGCCATTTTATGCCTTAAAAATAATATTTTGAATTATAGCAGAGTTAAATGCTATGAAATTTAATTACTAAGGAAGTTTTACTTAACTTAAGATATACTTACAATTATATTTTATATTTTTATCAAAAGGAAATTAATATGTTTAGTAAAATAGTTTTAGCAACAGTAGCAACAATTTCATTGACACATGCAGTAGATGATTTTTCATCAGAGAGATTATTGGGGATTGAAGTGGGGTACACTACTGTGAATTCTTCCAATGCAATTGGTCAAAACATAAGCAATAGTAATCCAGAGCTTGGTTTAAGATTAGGGGCTCAAAATAAAGAGTGGAGAACCACAGTTCACGCTAGTTTTATGAGTGCCAAAAATGGTACAAAATATCAAAAAGCTATGATAGATTTTGATCGTTTCGTATGGGCAAGTCTTTATAAAACAGATAGCATTGTCTTTAAACCCTATTTAGGTGGACATATTGGTTGGTTACACTATACTGATGATTTTACTTCAGCTAATGGTTTAGCCTATGGTGGACAAATGGGACTAACTTTAAATGTACTTAATCAAGTAGATTTTGATTTAGGCTATAGATATACAATGAGTGATGTAAGTAAAGTAAATGATATAAGTTCATTTGTCTTTAGTGCAAACTACTTGTATTAGGAGTGAGCATGAAAAATATTTCTAAATTATTAACAATAAGTATGCTAGGCTTCTTATTGGGGGGATGTGGTTCTGAAACTACAGCACAATCCGACCTTAGTGTTAAATCACGTAAAAGTACTTTGAATGCAGGGAATCAGGGTATGAGTCTCGATCTAATTCTAACAAATAATTATGCTTCAAATGTTCAAGTTGAGCTTAAAGATTTGGTTGTAAATGTATCTCCTTGTGTGATTGAACGTAGTTCTCTAAATCCTAATAGTGTTAGTTTTGGAACTCAACGTAATATTGAAATGACAGCACAACTTTTATTTAAAGGTGAGTGTTTACCTACTAATTATAAATTAGAGGGTACAACTGTCTTAACACTAGATGGTAAATCAAGAGAACTTCCTTTTGTTTCTTTATCTCAAGAGTTAAATGTGACAGCATTAAGTGAAGAAGAGAATAGTTCTGAAACGAATACAACAGCACCAATTGATCCTGAAGAACTAATTCGACCTATTCTTGTTATTCCAAATGATTTAAAAGAGATTAAGTTAAATACTAATAGTCAAAGTGTAGATATTGCAATTAAAGTATTTGATGGTACCACTCCATATACTAAAGGTAGTGTTAAAGTTGAATTGCCATCGAGTGTTTTAACTGGTGAAGATGTTGGATTATTTGAAGCTTATGAAGTTCCTGTAAATGAACAAGGAATAGCCACTTTTAAATATACTGGTCCTTCGAATTTAAAATCATTAATTCAACAAAATCATAAAAGTAGTAGTTTTAAATTTTATCATATTAAAAATGCAAGTGCGAAACAAGCACTAAAGATAACATATTCAGTACAGGAAGATACGTATGTTCCTGTTGAGTATAGCTTAGATGTAAGCACACAAGATAGTGATTTTAGTATGGGAATCCCTAATAACCAAAAGACTTTTACTGTAAATATAGAAGACGCTGATGGAAAAAATATTAATAATAGTGATATTAAAATTACAAAAATTGAAGTTTCAACTGAAAATGCTTTATTGGTTAATCTTATTAATACAAAAACAGGTGGAGTTGAAACAACTTTAAATTTAGAGAATACAAATCATAGTGCTTTTGTGCTAACATCTAAAAAACTCTCAGGAATAGCACCAATCCGTGTGAATGTAGAGTTTATAGATAATAATAAGCAAGTAAAAAAGCTCTCTACAATTATTAATGTTCGGGTAATGTCAGGGCTTCCTTCTGCAATTTCTATCTCTTATGTAGGTACAGGAATTGATGCTTCACGTGCTAAATATGAAGAGAAATTTGCCATCTCTGTTACTGATGAATATGGTAACAAAGTAAATACAAGACCATATATCTCTTTAGGTGCATTGGTAGGTTACACTGTTGATGGAGGTGAAGCTTCAGCAGTTGAGACGAATGAGACAAAACGATTGTATTATGGAAAAAATGATATTGAAAATGATATTGCGAATGGTATTATTAACCCTATGGATGATAGTGTAGCCAATACTACTCAGTTTGAAGATTCTAAACTTACAGATGTGTTTAAATATGTCAATAGTGAAGGAACAAACTCTGATAAATTGGTTGTTTTTGGAAAGGGTAAGAACTATGAAGCTATGGGGAAATGGGACTTTTCTAAAATAGATAATAATACCTTAAAATTAGAAGATGATTATCTTGGAACAATAAGAGAAGGTTTATCTTATGCTATTGGTAGAAACTATTATCAAGACCAATGTGCAGATGACAGTAGAGAATGGTTAGGAAGTACAGATGCTGAGAGTTATCAGCTTGATGAAGAGGGAACAGTAGTAGTCTCTTACAAATATGATTATCACTTAACAGGAAAAGATGCTCTTATTTGGGTCAATTTAAGTGGGTATCAATCAGATACAGAAAAAAATACACGAATTGGTGAGGTAAGTAAACATACTTTACGTGGTAGAGGTTTAGAGAGTAGACCAACTGCTGGTTATGCCATAGCTAAAGGAACAACATCTATTGTAAAGTTTGACATTCATCATACAGAAGTAGCTGAGTGGTATCAAAATGCTCATTTTGGATATGGTATTGTTGCTAATAAATGTGCAAATGTAACAGTGTTAGATAGTAGTAACTTTTACGATGCACGGTCTTGTACTAATGAAGGAGTTGCTTATGTTAAATTTAGCGTAACAGCACCTGCTGATAAGGATTGTAACTTTAACATTCAAGATGTTGTTGTCGCTGACGAATTTTAATCTTTAGAGAAAGAGCTTTAAGTCTCTTTCTCTAATCGTATTAACCCACCTCTTTCTTTCTTTTTACTATAATTCCACATAAAAATATCTCTACATTTAATAGGTAAACTCATGATTGATTTAAAATATTTACAAAAAAACTTTGACGAAGCTTCTGCTAAGTTCATTAAAAAAGGTGTTGATGCCCAAACACTGGTAAGACTAGAAGAACTTTTTGTTACTTTAAAAAGTGCAAATGCAACACTAGAAGAAGCAAAAGCTGAACAAAATAAAATGTCTAAACTCTTTGGTGAGTATATGCGTGAGAAAAAAGATGTTAGCGAACTTAAAGCCAAAGTGGATGCTAAGAAAGAAGAGATAGTAGGGCTTCAAGAAGTAGCAAGAGAGGCACAAGAGGCTTTAGAAAAAGTAGCTCTTGCTATGCCAAACTTACCAGATGATTCTGTTCCAGAGGGTAAAGATGAAGAGGAGAATGTAGAACTTAGAAAAGTTTTAGAGCCTAGAACATTTGATTTTGAACCTAAAGAGCATTGGGCATTGGCTGAACTAAATGGCTGGATAGAGTTTGACCGTGGGGTAAAACTGGCAAAAAGCCGTTTTGCTGTACTTCGTGGAGAGGCTGCTCGAATGGAGAGAGCTTTAATTAACTTCTTTTTAGATGTGAACCGTGAAAAAGGTTTTGAAGAGGTTTATGTTCCCTTTATTAATAACGCAACGATGCTTCAAGGGACAGGACAACTACCAAAGTTTGAAGATGACTTATTTAAGATTGAGGGGGAGGATTTATATCTTATTCCTACGGCTGAAGTTCCTTTGACAAATCTTTATAATGATGAGATTTTAACGCAAAAAGAGTTACCAATTTTATTAACAGGTTACACCCCTTGTTTTAGAAAAGAGGCAGGAAGTGCAGGGCGTGACACACGTGGAATGATACGTCAGCATCAGTTTGACAAAGTAGAGATGGTTGCCATTACAACACCTGAACAGAGTGAAGCAATATTTAAAATGATGGTAGAGAATGCGTCAGATATTTTAACACGTCTTGAATTACCTCATAGAGTGGTTGAGCTTTGTGGTGGAGATTTAGGCTTCTCAGCTGCGATGACCATTGACCTTGAAGTTTGGCTTCCTGGGCAAAATAAATATCGAGAGATTTCTTCTATTTCAAATACGCGAGAGTTTCAAGCACGACGTGCAAAAATTCGCTATAAAGAGGGTAAGAAAAATGTGTTAGTCAATACCTTAAATGGTTCAGCACTTGCTGTT
Organism: Campylobacteraceae bacterium; assembly: GCA_026985655.1. GTDB lineage: Bacteria > Campylobacterota > Campylobacteria > Campylobacterales > Sulfurovaceae > UBA1140. The sequence continues at coordinate 4,214 of JALSQB010000024.1, forward strand.
GGACGTACCTTGGTAGCCATTATGGAGAACTATCAAAATGAAGATGGAACGATTAGCATTCCCGAAGTCTTAAAGCCTTATATGGGATTATAGGCTTAAGTTTGCTTCTGCTGTGGAGAGATTATTGTCCATATTTTCAATATATTGGGCAAGTTCTGCAATCTCTTCATAGGAGATATTTTTTAATTGTAAAAGCATAATATTACCTAAGCCATATTGATTTAATTCACCATCTTTATAGGCTGTTAGCTCTTTAATGGTTAAATTACTCTCTTGAGATGTAATTATTTTAGATTTTCCCATAGCAGAGATTTCTCCTTGTTGTCCATGACAACCTGCACAGTTTTTGTAGAGTTCTTCCCCACTTGCAATAAGGGTTAAAGTCATTAAAATAGATAAAAATATTTTTTTCATAGTGAATTCCTTAGATTTGATAGTATAAGTTAATTTTGTAACAAAATTGTGTAATTTTACGAAGCTATGTTATAATGGTAAAAATAAATTACAAAATAGGACAGAAATATGTTTAAAAAAACAGTAATTAGCACACTTTTAGCGTCATCTCTATTGTTAGCAGAGAGTGGTGGTGGTATTAATATTAATGAAAAAGATGTAGAGCTTGAGGGTACTGTAGATTCAAGAAACCTACAAGCATTTCAAACAAGTAGTACCATCTTTTTAGCAGATTTCAATTTTTTA
>JALSQB010000025.1 GCA_026985655.1 Campylobacteraceae bacterium
AGACTAATTTAGATTTAAAAATGTACGATGTTGCACTCTATTATGAACTACTCGACAATTGGGTCAATGTTGATGCAGGAATTAATGTTAAACTTATTGATGGAACATTGAATGTTAAGACAAGCACTAAAGATGAAACTTCTAGCTTTAATGCACCTATTCCAATGCTTTATGCAAAAGCTAGATTTGATGTGCCTACAACAGATTTGAGTTTTCAAGTTGAGGGAAATTATGTAAGCTATGATGGAAGTACCATTTATGATGCAGAAGCAGGGGTACGTTATACTTTTGCTTTAGGGTTGGGGCTTGAAGCAGGTTACAAAACAATGAAATTAAAACTAAATGATATAGATGATACCTCTATGGATAGTGATTTTTCAGGTGCTTATGGAAAACTTGTGTGGGATTTTTAGCCGTTTAAATGGCTAAAGAAGAGAGCTTTTTAAGCACTCTTCTCATCAATGTACGCTTGTACAAAAAATTTTATTTCGCTATAGACAAAAGAGTCTTTAAACTCTTTAATCTTTCCTCCACTTGCATTGGGGTGTCCTCCACCATTTCCTACCTCTTCAGCCATTTTTGAAACGTCAAGCTTATTGTTAGAACGCAATGAGAAATTCCCACGCCAGTTGATGTCCATGTAGAAATCATAGTCAGGGTTCTCTACTAAGAAAGTGTTCCCTAAAATAGAAGTGTTCCCTAAGTTGTAGCCTAAAAGCCCTTTTTTACCCCGATACTCAATGGTAAGACGTTGTTTGTCAGCACTTAAGAGCTGGGTAAGGTAGAGTGCAGCTAAGTTGTCTTTGGTGTTGTCTTCTTTTTGTTTGAAAAAAGACTTTTTAATCTGATGTAGGTCATTGTCTAAGGCAATGTGGGCATTCTCTTTAGCTACATAGTTTTTCATTGCCTCTATTAAAGAAAGTTTTAATGCTCTATCTTCAGCAGGAAATAGGGTTCGGTTAATCTCCCTTGCTCCTGAAATCATGCCCAAACCTACTTTCCCAAATTCAAAAAGTTCGTCGTCACTTACCCAAATGTCAATGGCATTAATGGCTTTGACAATTTGAGCAAAATTCCCTTCCTTGTCAAAGTTATGGTGCTGTTTTAACCACTCATAGGTAATGAGTGTGGCACAACGATTGGTGTCTAGCAAATACCAAGCATAGAGTTCAGAAGTTTTTTGACCTGAGCCGTGGTGGTCAAGTAGTTGGATTTTAGCACCCACTTCCATTACTTGTGCTTCTAGCCATTTGGCTTCTTTTGTGGTAAGGTTTAAGTCAGTTACCAAAATAACTTGTTCCTCATCATTGCCTAAAAATTTTTCGCGTTTAATGGCAACAATAATCTCTTCAAGTCGTGCTTTAACTTCTGGTCCATAGTTGGCATTATAAGATTCTAATTTGTAGTTGTGTTGTTCGTTAAAACAAGCATTGCTTAGGTATTGACAGCCATAGCCATCAAGGTCAATGTGTGAAAGGTGGTAAATGTTCATGAAGTAAAAATATCCTCTAAAGTAAGTTCGTGTAAAAAGTTATCTATTTTTTTTTGAAAAGTGTTTAAAAAAGGGCTAATGGTACAAGTACCCATGGCGACACTTGGGCAAGAAGTAGTGTATTGGCTACAGTCAAAAACAGCAGGAGTTTTACCCTCTGCTGCAATAATAATGGACGCAATGGAGATTTCTGAAGCATTTTTAACCAAGATGAACCCTCCATGTGCTCCTTTCTTAGACTCTAAAATCTCTGCTTTAGCAAGTGCTTGTAAAATTTTTGCTAAAAAGCTTTTAGGGATAGAGAGACTGATTGCTAGTTGTTCTGCTCCTAGTGGTTTTTCTGAATTTCGAATAATATCAAGCGCAAGCAGGGCATATTCACTGGCACGGGTAAGTAACATCTTTAATACGCTCCTTTGTATAATTAAGACTATTTTACTCTAATATAGATTAATTCCTCTTTGTAATGCTATTTTAAACATAGCGTGATAGAATGTCAATTCCATTTCATTTATATAAATTAGGTGAAAAATTAAACTACCAATCAGGAGGTCATTATGGCTTTAGATACGGCGAAGAAACAAGAAATCATTGCTAAATATTCAAGAGGTGAGAACGATACAGGTTCTACAGAAGTTCAAGTTGCATTAATTACTGAAAGAATTAAATACTTAACAGAACACCTTAAAACTAATAAAAAAGACCACTCTTCAAGATTAGGTCTTCTTAAACTTGTTGGTCAAAGAAGAAGACTTATGAGATACTTAAGAAAAGTTGATTTAGCTAGATGGAATGCCATCAAAGCAGATATGGGCATTAGAAACTAATCTTTGCTCTCTTCTTATAACACAAGGTTTTCCTTGTGTTATCTTCCCCTTATATCACTTTATTTTTTAACATCTTTTTTCTCATAACTTTTTTTTAATATTTTCTTTTGCAATATAAGTATTAAGTTTATGATAATTACTATCATTTTTATTTTATATTAAGACTCTTGGAGTATTATTTTACTATTGATAATAAGTATCAATAGATTTAATGGAGATTTTATATGAAAAAAATATTTATGTTTGCTACTATTGTGAGCTTAGGGCATAGTGTAGAGGTAGAGGGTTATGTAAGAGGTGCTTACCAAATACATAATGTAACAAATGACAAAACCTATCAAGACGATGCATTAGGGGGAGCAATTCATGCTGAAACAGATGCACTTAAGGGGGTTTCTTTGGGGCTTACGGGATACACAAGCAACGCTATTTTTCTGCATGACAATCAAGAATTAGTTCCATTGAGGGGTGAAAATCATAAATCTTACTCTATTGTGGGGGAAGCCTATTTAAAACTAAAATTAGACAAAAACATGGTAAAAATTGGTCGCCAAAAAATAGAGACACCTTTTGCCCAAATAGATGATATTGGTATGATTCCCAATAGTTTTGAAGCCATTACGCTAGAGAATAAAAGCTTAAAAGAGGCTAGGGTATTGATGGGTTACATCACTAAAATGTCAGGTGTTGATGCTCCTGTGGTAGATAGTTTTACTAGCCTAAACGGTAAAAGAGGCGTAATGTTTGGGGGGATTGAGTATGAAGGGTTTAAAGATTTAACGCTTAATGGTTGGTATTATCAGATGAACCAAGCCCAAATAGATAAGATTGGTTATTTTCAAGCAGACTATGAAAAGCGTTTTAACACTATTGGTTATGAGATAGGGCTACAATATGTCAATGAACATTACACCAACAGCCACGATGCCAATATCTATGGAGCATCTTTAAGTGTTTCGAGTGAAACAGTCGGTACAAGCTTTAATCTCTCTTACAATACAATTAATGGAAACAGTGCTTTTTCAGGTTTTGGGGGTGGCATCTTTTATACCAACTCTGAATATCTTATTTTAGATAATGGGGGAGAAAATGCTAAAGCATTACACTACGGGCTTGAATACAATATTCTCAATAACTTGTCAGTTGGTTTAGGTAAAATTAGCCTAAAAAATGAGCAGAACACAGAGGTGAGTGAAACAGACCTCTTGGTCTCTTATGCTCCAAGTGAGCAGATGGAATTTCATCTTATAGCCTCTAAGCTCAATGCTCAAGGAGTAGGTGAAGATGATGCAAAACATCTTCGTATGTTTGCAAACTATAATTTTTAGAGGAATTAAAATGAGATTAACAGCATTAAAAAAAGGCGAAAAAGCACTAATTGAAAAGATAGAATCAGAAGGTGATTTAAAAACAAGATTACTCTCATTTGGGGTAACAAGAGGTTCAGAGTTTCAGATTGAGAACTGCTCTTTGGGTAGAAAAACCATTGAGATAATTGTTGATGACACATACATCGGACTAAGGGTTGATGAAGCCCACAAAATTTTAGTAAAGAGAATATAGATGGATACCATAAAAATAGTACTTGCTGGACAACCAAACGTTGGGAAATCAATGCTTATTAATGCGATGAGCCATTCAAATTCGCTAAAAGTAGGAAACTTTTCAGGTGTTACGGTAGAGAAAACAGAAGTCTCTTTTCATCATGATTCTCACACCTTAGAGATGGTCGATTTGCCTGGAACATACTCTATTGGTGGGTTTTCACAAGAGGAGAAAGTGGCACACAACTACCTCCTCAATGAAGCGTATGATGTCATTATAAATGTACTTGATTCAACACACTTACAACGAAATTTACTCTTGACATTGGAGCTTTTAAAACTCAACAAAAAGATGGTTGTGGCTCTAAATATGGCAGATGAAGCTCAAAAAGAGGGCTTAAGCATTGATGTTAAACAGATAGAAGCGATTATTGGTGTACCTGTGGTTTTGGTTTCAGCACATGAAAACCAAGGCATAGAGGAACTCCTTAATAAAGTGCATGAAGTCTTTGACGCTACAAGCAGACGGGTTTCAAACATTAGCTACTCTGATCCCATTGAAGAGGAGATTTATACCCTCAATAACTTTTTCAAAGAGAGAGCCTTTAGCCTAAGAGATTTAAGCCCAAGAGAGATAGCCATTCGCCTACTTTTTGAAGACAAAACCCTCTATAAAGAGTTACACGAAGAGCCTATTATGATAGAACTCCAAGCGAAACTTATGGAAGCTAGAGAGCATATCTATACCCATCATGACACTAAAAACATTGAAGAGATAAAAGCCAATGAATACATTGCTATTGCACGTGGAATTAAGATGGAAACCGTTAAGTGTAACCGTAATCGAGGGGTTAAAGACCTTACTAAAAAGATAGATGAAATACTCATTAATACCTATGCAGGTATTCCTATTTTTCTCTTTTTTATGTGGGGACTTTTTCAGCTTACCTTTACGGTTGGTGCTATTCCTATGGAGTATATTGACAGTGCGATTAGCCTTTTGGGTAATGAAGTAGGTTTACATATTAGCAATGATGAGTTTAGAAGTCTGATTGTCGATGGTATTATTGGTGGGGTGGGAGCTGTTTTACTCTTTCTTCCCAATATTATTATTTTATATATTGGAATAGCCCTTTTAGAAACCACAGGCTACATGAGCCGTGTTGCCTTTCTCCTCGATGGTTTTTTTCATAAATTTGGTTTACATGGTAAAAGCTTTATTCCCCTTGTGACAGGGTTTGGCTGTTCTGTTCCTGCTTACATGGCGGCAAGAACTCTTAAAAATGAGAAAGACAGACTTATTACGCTTTTCATTATTGGCTTTATGAGTTGTGGTGCTAGATTGCCTATTTATGTCCTTTTTACAGGAGCATTTTTCGCCAATGACAAAGCAGGGAGTATCCTCTTTCTCATCTATATCTCAGGTGCATTATTGGGCTTGGTGATGGCAAAAGTTTTAAGGGTTGTGGTCTTCAAAGGAGAAGATGAACCTTTTGTAATGGAGATGCCAAAGTACCGTCTTCCCTCATTTAAGTTGGTATGGCATACTGTTTACAACAATGCAAAAGGCTATGTCAAAAAAGCAGGGACTTTCATCTTAGGTGCAAGTATGCTTATTTGGTTTGCTTCAAATTACCCTAAATACCCTTTGCTAGAAGAGCAGTATCAAACAAAAATAGAGCAATTAAAAGGAGATGAAACAAGCATTGTAAGTCTTCAAAATGAGTTACAACAAAAAAAGCTAGAGCAGAGCTACTTGGGTCAAATAGGAAAAGCAAGTGAACCACTATTTTCTCCTCTTGGATTTGATTGGAAATTAACCGTTGCCCTAGAAACTGGATTGGCTGCCAAAGAGGTAGTGGTTTCCACCCTTGGGGTTCTCTATGCTGTCGGAGATGAAGTTGATGAAGAAGACAACTCTTTAAGAAACATTTTAGCCAAGAACTATAGTCTCGCAACAGCATTGGCTTTTATTGTATTTGTGATGATATATCTTCCTTGTCTAGCTGCATCTATGGTCTTTGCAAAAGAGGCAGGAGGCTATAAATATTTGGTATATCTGTTTGTTTTTACCACCGTAACGGCATGGGTATTTAGTTTTATTACCTACAAGATATTAGCCTAATGAGAGAAATTCTAAAAGGGCTATATGGGGCAGGGATTCTCTTTTTTTACTACACAAAATGGTTGATTCTGATTGGCTTACCCATTCTCTATTTTGGATTAGACTATCATTCAAATGTAAGTATGAATATTTTATGGTTTTACTCTTTAGCTTTAGCGATTAAAGACTTTTTGCAACGCTTTTGGCTAAAATAGAGCCATGAAAGTAGAACAGAAAAAACAATTAAAAAAGATTATAGACGGACAAATAGAGGAGTTACAAGAGGAGATAGAAGCGATGAAAATAGCACTCTATCCTAAAAAAGGAAATGCCCCCTCTGACAAGGTAGCCCATCTCTATTTTAAGCAAGAGCAAAGTATCAATATACAGCGTCTTGAAGAAGCAACTAAACGCCTCAATCGACTTAAAAATGCCTACCTTAAAATAGATACAAAAGATTATGGTATTTGTAAAGAGTGTGAAGAACCAATACCTTTACCAAGGTTAGAACTTATGCCTGAGTCCTTATATTGCGTAGCTTGTATTCAAGAGTTGGGCATATAATACGAACTGTTTAAAGTAGAACTAACTCTTTTTTTATTAAGTGTGGTTTTTGATTAAACTACAAGCTTTATGCTATAATCATATCAATAAAATAAAAGTTGGAAATGAAAATGATAGAAGAGCTTGAAATCGTTAAATACAAAGGTTTTAAAAACCTAAAACTCAATAATCTAAGTCAAATCAATATTATTAGTGGTGAGAATAATATTGGGAAGACGGCTTTGTTGGAGGCTCTTTTTCTTGAAATTAAAACAAGTGACTTTTATAATTCAGGAGGTGGTTCATTTCCTCTTTTACAAATTTTGAAGAATAGAAATATATCTCAAAATAATTTAGAAAAATATTTAAAAAAATTTTTATTTAAATCTACAAATAACAATATACAATATAAAAATAGATATGAGTTAAGTGCAGATGAAAAAGAAGAATCAAAGGAATTTAGAGAAGATTATGAAGGTTTTATAATCGGTACTTGTGGTGCGATTGGATTAACTCCTATAGAAGTTTTAAAAAAACGTTTTGAAGATGAAAAGTATTTTAGCTATATCAATTCCTCCAAACCAACAAATAAAAGCCTTGTAAAACTCTATTCAAATATTCAATCAAAAGGCATACAGCAGAAGTTTCTAAGCTATTTAAAACTGTTAGACAAGGATATTGAGTGGATAGAACCACAACTTTTAGATGATGAAATGCTTTTACGCATAAATCTTAAAAATCCTGAACGCTCACTTATCTCTTCTGAATTAGGAGAGGGAACGAACCGTTATATTGAGATACTTTGTACTTTACTAAGTAACTCCAAGGGAACAGTTCTAATAGATGAAATAGAAAACGGAATTCACTACACAAAACTCTATGACATTTGGAAAGCCATCATTGAGATAGTTGAAAAAGAAGAGATTCAGCTTTTTGTGACGACCCATGATAGGGAATCGATAGAAGCTTTAAATAGAGCCAGTGAGGATATGAAATTTAAGAAGATTACTTCTGTGACATTAGAGAAAGATGAAGACAATATTATTTATCCCATTATACGAAAGTATAGTTCATTTACAGCAACTGTAGATTCTGGGATGGATATAAGATAATGAAGATTTTATTAGTAGAGGGTATTACTGATGTTAATCTTGTACGATATATTTATAGTAAAATGAGTGATGAAAATAGTTTTGATGATTTTGAACCAAAAGGCAGAACAAAGCCTAAAATTGTAACTTTTGAAAATATAAAGTACAGAGAGTTTAGAATTATTAATTTAAATGGACAAGATAAGTTAAAAATAGCATTAGAAGATATTATTAAACCCATGGAGCGTAAAATTACTAAAATTGCCATTTTGACAGATGCCGACAAAGATTTTGAAGCCTCAAAACAGTCTGTTATGAAAGCCATTGTAGAATCAACAATTGATAGCAATAAATTTAGCACATTTCTAACACCAAACAATAGTGAACTAGGAAACTTAGAAACGCTACTCTTATCGTCATTGGATATAGACGAAATTCTTCAACTTCAATGTTTCCAAGAGTACAAAAAATGTTTAACAAATAGCATAGAAGAGATTGAAAAAAGAGCCATAGACAAACATGAAGTCGAAGCTTATATCAAATTTTCAGCAAAACCTCGTAACCGAAATCAAGCCCAATTCTCATTTATAGACAGCAATGGAGATACAGGTTTATGGGACTTGTCAAGAGAAGAGTTTAGTCCCATTATTAAATTTGTTCAATCAGTTTTTATATAAATAATTAAAATACCAATACAAAGAGAAAAAATGTCCCAAGCAAACGCCATATACTTAAAAGATTACGAAGAACCAAACTTCAAAATAAACTCCGTAAACCTTAGCTTTGAGCTAAATGAGGATTATACTACCGTGACCAATGTTATGGAGATTTCAAAAGTCAATGAGAGCGTTAATAGTTTAACGCTAGATAGCATTGATTTGGAGTTAGAGCATATTTTTATAGATGAAGTAGAGAGCAAAGATTTTAGCTATGAAAATGAACGGCTCACTATTAAGAACGTTCCTCAAAACTTTAGCCTCAAAATTGTTAATAAAATTTACCCTGCACAAAATACAGAGCTAGAGGGCTTGTACCTTTCGAGTGGGATTTATTGTACGCAAAATGAGCCAGAGGGCTTTAGACGCATTACCCCTTACCTTGACCGACCTGATGTTATGTCGGTGTTTACTACGACCATTATTGCCGATGCTTCAAAATATCCTCTTTTACTTTCCAATGGGAACAAAGCTTCTGACTACACAAGCTTAGAAGATGGACGACACACAATGACATGGCACGACCCACACCCTAAACCCTCTTACCTTTTTGCGTTGGTTGCAGGTGATTTAGGTTCAGTGAGCGATGAATTTACCACAGCTTCAGGAAACAGCGTTGAGCTTAATATCTACTGCGATTTAGGCAATGAATCAAAATGTCACCACGCGATGAAGTCGCTTAAAGAGGCGATGGTTTGGGACGAAGAGAAATATGGTCGTGAGTATGACCTTGACATTTACAACATTGTAGCCGTTGATGCTTTTAATATGGGAGCGATGGAGAATAAAGGCTTAAATATTTTCAACACTTCAGCCGTCTTAGCCGATGCCGATGTGGCGACCGATGATAACTTTATGCGTATTCAGAGCATCATAGCCCATGAGTATTTTCACAATTGGACAGGTAACCGAGTCACCTGTAAAAACTGGTTTCAACTTACTTTAAAAGAGGGCTTAACGGTTTTTCGTGACCAATGTTTCTCGGCTGATTTAAACTCCAAAGAGGTGCAACGTATTAACGATGTGAAAGATTTGAGAGGCTACCAATTTGTTGAAGATGCTTCCCCCACAGCTCACCCCATTCAGCCAAAGTCTTACCTCTCTATGAACAACTTTTACACCTCTACGGTCTATGAAAAAGGGGCAGAGGTTATTCGCATGGTTCACACGCTTTTAGGTGAAGAGGCGTACCGAAAAGCGACCGACCTCTACTTTGAAACTTTTGATGGTCAAGCTGTTACGACCCAAGACTTTTTATGGGCGATGCAGGAGGCTTCAGGCATTGACCTTAGCCATTTTGAACTTTGGTATGACCAATCAGGAACGCCCACACTTAAGGTAGAATGTGTTTTTGAAAATGGAGTTTACACGCTAACACTCACACAGATTGTGCCTAACGCTGTTGATGGAAGCAAACAAAAGCCGTACTATTTTCCATTTACCATAGGACTTTTAGATGCCAATGGTGAAGAGATTTTAGAGAAGATGCTCATTGTTTCCAAAGAGCAAGAGAGCTTTAGTTTTGAGGGGCTAAAAGAGCGACCAACACTTTCGCTTAACCGTGACTTTTCTGCTCCTGTTATGGTGGAGTATGCCAATGCAGATTATCCATTTTTGATGCAACACGACAAAAATGCTTTTGCCCAATATGATGCTACTCAAACTTTTGCCATTGAGAGCATTGAGAAAGTGATGCAAGGTGAAGCTGTTGATGAAGCATTCATTGAAGCCTATGGTAAAGTGTTAGAATTGGACATTGACCTCTCTTTTAAAGCTCTGTTGCTAGAGTTACCAAGCATTGGTACATTGATGCAACGCCAAGAGGTCGTGGACTTTGAAGTGCTTCAAGAAGCTAAAGAGACTTTTGCTCTTGCCCTTGCCAAAGCCCATAAAGCAAAATTTTTAGAACTTTACCACGCAAATCACGAGCCAAAATCAGGCATAGAGAGTGAAAATATTGCCAAACGAAGCCTAAAAAATATCTGTTTGCATCAACTCTCGGTACTTGATGAAAAAGCAATTATTGAACTGGCTCAAAAGCAGTATGTGGATTCTAACTCTATGTCTGACCGAATGGTGGCATTGAACATTGTTGAAAACTCAAAAAATCATTACGAAGAGTATGAACTACTACACTTCTACCTAGAGTACAAAGAGAACACTTTGGTGATGAACAAATATTTAGCCACCAAAGCCTCCTCTTCACGAGAGGGCTTACTCCAAAGGGTTAAAGCCTTAGAGAGCGATGAAGTTTATGACATTAAAGTTCCTAACTTAGTACGTTCACTCATTGGTGCATTTACAGGAAACTACCAATACTTCCACGCCAAAGATGGTTCGGGTTATCAGTACTTAGCTGACAAACTCATAGAGCTTGACCCTATTAATGCACAAATTGCTTCACGTTTAGCAGGAGCATTTAAGCTCTACAAAAAGATGAATGAGACCAATCAAAAGCTTATGAAAGTGGAAATAGAGAGAGTCCTAGCGACCAAAGATTTGTCGAAGAATAGTTTTGAGATTTTAGATAAGATTTTGAGAGGGTAATAAGTTTTTGGGGATAAAGTTTTATTCCCCTTTATTCATTTGCTTCATCTCTTTATGCTGATAGATACCCACAACATTTTTCCAAAATTAAAAATCATAAATTAAAGCTTTTAATACCTCTGAAAGCCGAAAATCATTCGCTTCTACTTGTTTGACTATCTCAATTGCTTTGCTTTTAGAAACAATTTTTTTCTCCATAAGCTTCAGAACTATTCCCACAAAACCAATTATATTAATCCCCAAAGATTTAGCCACTTTTCGTCCTTTTCTTTCATCTATAATCAAAGGAAGTTCGAGTTTCTTGGCTAGAGCTATTGACGCTGATTCGCCTGCATCTAACCTTTTTAGTAACATTTCAAGCATCTCATTGTCTTCAACAGCCATCAACACCAATTTATTTTCAGCTAAATAGAAATCAATCTTCTCTTTATGGTAAAATTTTTGGGTAATCTCAAAATAGACCTCATCACTAATGATAATCTCGTCAAATAGCTCAAAAAGAAGAGCAAAATTTTGTGTATCTAAAAGCGTTATTAGCGTGGAACTATCGGCAATAATTATCTTCATAAATCTTTAAAAGCTTCTAATTCATCGGCAACATCTGAAACGCTGTAATCTATGACAGGCATATTCATAGAGGCGAACATTCTACGAAGCTTGTCTTTTCTTACACCTAAAAACTCGGCTAATTTACCAAAAGATATTTCATCTTTTTTATAGAGGTCAAAATAGAGAAGCTCTTTAATGCTTTGATTGACCATGTTATCATCAAGTGGTAAAGTCACACCAATGGGTTTACCATGTTTTGTTACAAAAACAGGACTCCCTTTCGCAAGATAAGCAGTCATAGTAGCTGGATTGTTCTTTATATCTCTTAGGGTTACACTTTGCATTTTATAGCCTTTTTAACTACGATTTATAGGATATAATATCTTAGTATTTATAAATAAATCCTTATAGGCTGACTAAAAAATCAGCCATCGACCTTTTTCAAGGACAAAAAAAGATTAGCAGATAAAGTGGGTTCTATAGAAGAGGGTATCTTAGAAGTGTGTAAAGATGCGTTAAGTATGATTTTGAAATTTTAGATAAGATTTTGAGAGGGTAAAGCCCTCTCAAGTAGTAATGCCTACGCCTTCTTAACAAATTGAGGCGTAATTTTTAACGCACCAATTTTAGGGATTTTACAATCAATAGTATGGTCATCTGGGCTAGGAACAAGTCTTATGCTTTTGATTTTTGTTCCCACTTTAACCACAGAAGAGCTTCCTTTGATTTTTAAATCTTTGATGATGGTTACATCATCACCACTTCTTAGGGTTGCTCCGTTCGAGTCTTTAACGGTAAATTCCTCTTCTTCAGCTGGGTTTGCTTCCCACTCATAGGCACACTCTGGACAGATGAGTAATGCTCCATCTTCATAAGTATAGGTGCTTTCACATTTTGGACAATTTGGTAATTCCATTGACGATTCCTTGTAATTTTTGTGCTATTATTACATAATGAATCTAAAAAAGTCTCTCAAACCCATAAAAAATAAGCTTCAGCATAAAAATAGACTCTATCACACCATTCGACGTGCCTATACACATCTATCTGAACTTAACAATGAAGAGATTTTAGACTACTATAACGTGGGTTCACTCAAAGAGCTAAAAGCACACATTGAGCATATAAAAGCAATACTCAAAAAACAGACCGAAGATTATGAAGAGAAATTAGCAGAATTAGATAGCTGTTTTTGTGTTGATTCTCGTGGTGACTTTAAGTACCTTTATGAAGACAAAAAAGAAGCACTAAAACAAATTGAGTACTCCATGCGAATCAAAGGTGTCAAGCTCACCCTTTATGCTTGTCCTTTTCATTGTGGGTGGCATTTATCTAAAACATAGTAAACTTCTTGTTTAATTTATAGGAGGTCACTATGAGCCTATTTGGAAATGATAACAACAATGAATTTAACACCGATACGATAGATGAAGAGATTATAGATGCAAATGTAGCAGAACGCATTACCTTTTGGATACTTAAAATCATCATTGAGATGGGTGGGCATAAACGCTTTATCGACTCTGACAATGACTTTGAGCATGAAGATATGGCCGTTTTTTTAGGTTTAGAGAAGTATGTGGAGTTTGATTATGATGACTTTAACCGAGTTGAACCACTTTTACTGCTCAAAAAACGCCTTAAAGCACTTAGAAAAAAAGCCCCTTTCTCTTCGTCTGACCTATTACGAAAAAACATTGAAAAGCTTTCAGAACTCATTCTCCTCACACCTTATGAGAAACAACTTTTAGAGTTTGTTATTTTACTTAAACAGTATGATATGCTAGACAACGCTTTAGGAATGCTTGGAGGTAGTCTTAGTACCTCTCGTGCTAAACGTATTTTAAATGTACTCTTAGAGATTCCCATTGAGCAGATAAATGAGATATTTTCCCCTCATTCTACTTTCAGCCGTTCGGCTCTGCTTACCTTGGATTCAGAAGACGACTACTCTTTAGGCTCAAAGCTTAGTCTCATAAACCATGAGTTTGCTGACAATATGTTAAACCTTGATGAAGACATCACCGAGATGATAAAAGACTCCGTACGCCTTTCAGATAAAGGTTCATTGGAGATTAAAGATTACTCCTACATCAAAAGTGACTTAGAGATTTTAATGCCCTTTTTACATCAAGCTTTAGAGAACAAACAAAAAGGGGTAAATATCTTACTCTATGGTTTGCCTGGAACAGGAAAAACAGAGCTGTCTAAAACCATTGCCGATGTGTTGGGAATGAAACTCTATGAAATCTCTTATGCTGACAGTGATGGCGACCCAATAGAGGGTGAAGCACGGCTTAGACTTTACAAAACAGCCCAAGCCCTCTTCTTTAATAACCGAACACTGCTGATGTATGATGAAGCTGAAGATGTTTTTGAGAGTTATGAGGGTGGTTTTTTTATGATGCCCAAACAACAAAGCGACAAAGCGTGGATAAACAAAGTTTTAGAGACCAACAATGTGCCAACCATTTGGATTACCAACAACATTGGAAGCATTGACAATGCAATTATACGCCGTTTTGACATGAGCATTGAGTTGCCTATTCCCTCTAAGAGCCAACGTAAAGAGATTATTAAAAAGTACTCTAACAACATTTTAAATGAAGATGAGATTGAACTCCTTTGTGAACACGAAAGTATTGCTCCTGCACTCATCTCTTCTGCTGTCAAAGTGGCTGAACATTTGCCTCAAGAACAAAAAAGTAAAGCCTTTATGAAACTGCTTAACAATACGCTTAAAGCCCAAGGTTATGAGGAAATTAATCCAAATAAATCAGCTGACTTACCGAAAAATTACAGTTTAGAATTTGTCAATACAAACAGTAAGCTTGAAGAGCTTGTGGAGGGAATTGTGGAACATAAATCGGCACGTATTTGTCTTTATGGGGCTTCAGGTACAGGAAAAAGTGCCTTTGCCAAACACCTAGCCAAAATGTTGGACAAACCCTTTGTCATTAAGTCTGGTTCATCACTCATAAGTAAATGGGTAGGGGAAACGGAGAAAAATATTGCCAATGCTTTTAGAGAAGCTATGGAAGAAGAAGCTGTACTCATTTTTGATGAGGTCGATGGTTTTTTAGCCGAGCGTGGTCAAGCCAAAGTTAATTGGGAAGTAACCCAAGTAAACGAAATGTTAGTTCAGATGGAGAAGTTTGATGGCATCTTTGTGGCAACTACTAACCTCATCGACCACCTTGACCAAGCCAGTTTGCGTCGTTTTGATTTGAAAATGGAGTTTAAAACTTTAACAGCGATGCAGTTGGAAAAAATATTTATCTCTTACACCAAAGAGCTAAATATAGATGAACCGACAGAATCTGAACGCCAGCAGATACGTTCGTTTAAAAAGCTCACTCCTGGGGATTTTGCTACCATTTCACGTCAAAGTAAATTTAAAAAGATTGCTTCAGCTTCTGAGTTTATTGAACGTCTTAAAGAGGAGATAAAGCTTAAAAAAGAGCAAAATGGTAGTACGATGGGGTTTATTAATTAAACTCTTTGTGCCAAAAACGATGCCAGCTATCGCCCCAATAAGCGTAAATGATTATCCAAGCAAGATAAACAAAAAAGCCTAGTATGGGTAGATAGTAGCCAAAAAATGCCAAAAATGCTTCATAACTCCCCCAATGACTTAGTTCAGTAGCTGACCAATAAGCGACAAGTGAACCATAGATGGGGATTAACGTAGCAATCAATGAGCCAATCGTAGAGACGATGCCATTCCATTCGTACTTTTGAGTGTACCAATCATAGATATAAAAAGTCTGTACAAAGGTCATAATAGCAGACAAAATAAGATTGAAACCAATGAGGCTATTAATCCATTGAGGTGTTCTATCAAGTTCTAAATCATTTAGTTCACACTTATCCCAATCACCATTGATAGATTTGTAGAGTTCATACTCTATTTCATCTTCATCAAACTCTTCAGCCAATGCTTCAAAGTCTGGCATATTTTTTTCCATGCCCACTTCTAAAATAATACGTTCATTGTTAATGATTTTTTGAGCAATGGAAGCTGTTTTATAATCATCGTTAATCACAAAACGTTGTAGATGTTGGGCAATAGATTTTACATCATCGTATTCATCTATGGAAAATCTTATGGCTATTTTTTTCATGACAAAAGCATAACATAAAAATTATTTAAATCTATGTTATAATAGATGCATGATTAATGAAGAAGCGTTAGACAATCTTGTTATTTGTAAGAAGTGTCATACCCTACATAAAAAAGTAGCACTGCAAGCAAAAGAGAAAGCATTTTGTCAGGAGTGCAATGTGCTACTTTACCAAAATGACCCTCAGATGTTAGACAAAGCTTTGGCTTTGGTCATTACGGCAGGCATCTCTTTGTTTATTGCTTTTGAATTTAGCATTATGCGTATTGACATTCAAGGTTTAGAGCAAACACTTACTTTAAGTTCTTTTTTTAGCATTTTGGCTGAACATCAGCAGTATGTTATAGAGATTCTCTTTCTTTTTCTGTTGGTTCTTTTCCCTGTGGGCATACTTTTAGCAACCTTTGTACTTATTGTGTTTATGAAAGCTCAAAAAGGTGGCTACTTGACCAAGCGTCTGCTTATTCTTTTAGCCCATCTTAAACCGTGGAATATGGTAGATATTTTTTTCATCTCGCTGTTGGTGGCGATGGTCAAATTGTTTGATGTGGCAAGCATTGAATTGGGCATTGGTTTTATGGCATTGATTTTAACGCTTATTTTAGATGTTATTATTAGTAAAAATCTAGCGTTTGGTGAACTCTGGACGCTTCATACCCAAATATATGGTGTATCAGATGTCTAGTGAACACTTAATACGCTGTCCTATTTGTGAAGCAGTTAATTATGAAAATCCTAAAATCCTTAAGTGTCGGCGTTGTCATTGTGCCATCAATAAGCCATTAAAAGAGTCCTACCACAAGACCTTAGCCCTTTTAATTACGGCGATGATTTTGTACGTTCCTGCTAACCTTTATCCTATTTTAGTGAGCAAACAGTTTGGGGTTAATACGCAAAGTACTATTTTAGGAGGGATTATTCATCTTTGGGAGCTAGGCTCTTACCCTATTGCAATTATTATTCTTTTGGCTTCGGTGATTGTACCTCTTTTAAAGTTCTTACTATTGATTTACCTACTCATCGCTTCGCGTTATCAAACACGTTCAAGTTTTTTAGATAAACATAAAATGTTTTACCTCACTGAAAGTATTGGGCCGTGGTCTATGGTTGATGTGTTTGTTGTGATGATACTCTCTGTCTTAATCCACTTTTCTGGGGTGACAATTTACCCAGGCGTTGGAGCAACAGCTTTTGCATTGATGGTCTTTTTCACAATGCTTTCAGCCTTGAGTTTTGACACTCGACTTATTATAAATTACAACAAAGGACACAGTGCTTATGCCTGCAAAAAGATATAATTCTCCTAAAATAAAAAAATCAAAAGGAATAGAACTCTTTACTACCATCTGGATGATACCTTTTATTGCTATGATTATGGCACTTTGGTTGGCGTTTCAATACTACTCTAAAGTAGGGCCTTTGGTTACCATAACATTTGAAAAAAATGCAGGACTTGTTGCCAAACAGAGCCATGTAAAGTTGCGTAATGTCATTGTGGGTACGGTTGAAACGGTATCGCTCTCAGAAGAGGGAGATGGGGTTAGTGTTACGGTACGCATGAACAAAGATGTCTCTGATTATCTTAATAAATCTGCTAAGTTTTGGATTGTTCACCCTGATGTCGATTCGAGTGGGGTGACAGGCTTAGACACCCTTTTGTCAGGTTCATACATTGAAGTAAAAGCACAAAAAAGTAGTAAAACAAAAACCTATTTTGTCGGCTTAGAAGAAGCTCCTGCTGAAGATGCAAAAGGAAAAACCTACGTACTTAGCGCCCCCAAATCTTACCATTTACGAAAAAATGCAAATGTCTATTATCGTATGATAAAAGTAGGAAAAGTGCAACATGTAGGGCTTGCTCCCAATGGTAAAAGAGTTAATTTTATGATTTTTGTTTATGATAAATATACAAAGTATATTAATGAACATAGTCAATTTTATACCACTTCAACGGTGTCGGTCGATCTCTCAAAAGGAAAACTTGATTTGAAAGTCGCTTCCTTGTCTCAAATTGCACGAGGGGGAATCTCCATCTATACGCCAACACAAAGTCTAAGACAAGAGAGCAATCTAAGTTTAGCCAAAAATCATCTTTTCCCTTTATATAAAAATCTCAATGAGATGAAAGCCAAACATCTAATGCGAGGAGAGAATGACAAAGTCTATAAATTTAGATTTCATGAAAGTATCTCTAAACTTGAAATTGGTTCACCTATTGAGTTTAAAAGTTTCCAAGTGGGCTATGTGATTGATATTTCGAGTCACTTTAACAATAAAAGCAAAAAAATTGAATCAGTGGTTTATGCCATTATTCACACCAAAGGCTTTTCTGGTGAAAACAACTCAAAAGAGGGTGAGGAGATACTTACAAGCTTGGTTAATGGTGGATTAAAAGCACAACTCAATACAAAGTTACCTATTATTGGTTCTGAATATATTGAGCTTGTATTTAAGAAAAATAGTCATAACCACTTTGTTAAAGATGGAGATTTTTCACTCTTCCCTACCATTGAAAAAGTAAAATCATCTAATATTTTAAAAGAGGTAGAAGCCCTTGTG
>JALSQB010000026.1 GCA_026985655.1 Campylobacteraceae bacterium
CTGTTTTACTTCTGATGAAGAAAAAACTTTTTAATGAAGATGGCTCTGTCAAGCAACAAGAGAAATATACAGTCTGTATCTCTTGCCAAGTTGGGTGTAAAGTAGGGTGTGCATTTTGTCTAACAGCAAAGTCTGGCTTTATTGCAAATTTGACAGCAGGTGAGATTGTAGAACAGATACGTTATTTGAAAAAAGACAATAACATTGACGCAAACAGACGGCTTAACATTGTTTACATGGGTATGGGTGAACCTCTTGACAATTTAAAATCGGTAGCACAAAGCTCCCGTGTATTTGCTGACCTTGATGGCATGGCAATCGCCCCACACCGTCAAACCATTTCAACTTCTGGTTTATCTACTAAAATAGTAAAACTGGGTAAACTAGAACTCGGTGTAAACCTAGCTATCTCTTTACATGCCGTTGATGATGAGTTAAGAGAACAGTTAATGCCAATTAACAAGGCTTACAATATTCAGTCAATCATTGATGCAGTTAAACAGTTTCCTGTCAATGAGCGTAAACGGGTAATGTTTGAGTATTTGGTTATTAAAGATGTAAACGATTCAATGGACGCAGCTAAAAAACTCTTGTCACTACTCAATGGCATCAAGTCAAAAGTAAACCTTATCTACTTCAATCCTTATGGAGGAACAGAGTTTAAGCGACCAGAAGAGAAAGATATGAAAGCTTTTCAAGAGTATTTAACTAAACATGGACTACACTGTACCATACGTGAGTCTAAAGGCTTAGATATTTCAGCAGCCTGTGGACAACTGCGTGACAATGAATTAGAAGAAGGAGTTTAATATGTCAATGGTCGATATTTCGTTAGTAGGATTTTTAGTAGTGGTTGTTCTTGGGTCAGCTTATGGTGTTTACAAAGCATTAACAGAAGAGGATTAAAAATCCGTAGGTCGGGTTGCCCTCATCTTGACGTAAATATGTGTAAGCATCATTGAACGATTACATTTTTATTCAATTTAAATATTTGTCGGGATGAGGGCAACCCGACCTACAGTTATGTGAAAAACCTACGTTCTTCTTTCCTACAAATTTCTTTTTTCATCTCTAAAAAATCAACCTTAGACTTTATGTAGTAAGTAGCCCCATAGGGAAAATGTAAAGCATTGGCATGGAGCATCAAACGTGTGGCTCCTGTTTCTACCAATCGTTCTTCTTCTGTAATCTCCATGTCAAGGTACTTGTCAGAAGCTTCAAACGATGTGCCATAAATAGGGTCTCCCAAAATGGGATGTTTCACGTGAAACAAATGAATGCGTATCTGATGTAGTCGTCCATTACGAGGTTTACACTCCACTAAAGTGGTGTCAAGTTTTTCATCATAAGCCAATGGTACAAAGTCAGTAATAGCACTTTTCCCCTCTTTTGAAATCTCTACTTTGTGTTTACAAGTGTTGTAATCATTACGAACACGAATGCCCTCATCTACTGTAAATGGTTCAGTCAATTTTCCTGTTACCCATGCTAGGTATTGTTTTTTAATTCTCTTGGCTTCAAATGAACCTTTTAAAAAACGTTCAGCATCTTTATGTCGTGAGGCTAAAAAAAGTCCAGAGGTCTCCATGTCTATTCTATGCGTACCATTGGCATTTTGCCCAGAGTGCGTTCGGACTTCATCAAGCATTGAGTATTCTGTTGCCATGGTATTAGGGTGAACCAAGACACCAGAAGGTTTGTCAAAGATTAAAAAGTCTCTGTTTACAAAAATGGGCTTAAGCCCTCGGCTCTTTGGTTCAAAATAGACTATCTCAACCTCCCCCTCAATAATTGCCCCTGTATCGTAAATGGATTGCCCATTAATCAAGACACGACCTTTCGCCACAAGTCGTTGAGCTTCTCCTTGTGTAAAGTTAAATTGACGCATAATATATAGAAATGCTTTGGTAGGTTTTTCTATGTGAAAAGGACGTTTAACGAATGGCATATTTTTACCTCTTTCTTAGTCGAATTGGATAGAATTCTATCATAAAAACTGCAAATACTATCAAGGAAATTTAACTGTGAAATATTATTTATATTTAGATGAAATGTTAGAAAACCTAACAACAGGAGTAAATTATTTTTCTTTAGCAGGATTTGCTGTTTCCGAGATAGAACGTGATATTTTAGATGCAAAGTTTAACAAATTAAAGAATAAACACAATATTAATGGAATATTACATTGGACAGATATTCGTAGATTTAAAAAGTTATGGAGTCAAAAAACAGAGATAGAGATTAAAGATTTTCTCTCTGATTTTAATATTTTTATTCAAGATGCAAATATAATAGTTTTTACTTCAATGTATAATGTGAAGTTAATGCAAGAAAATATAAAAAGTAAAAAATGGCACAACCATAGTCATGTATATTGTATGAAGAAAATATTTGAAAACTTTTTTATTTTTTTAAATAAAGAAAATGCTGAACTCAAAGAGAAGGATGTAGAAGGCTATGTTATTGTTGAATCAAGCACAATTGATGAAGAATTAAAAAAACTTTTTCATTCAATTATGATTTTGGGAACAGATTTTATATCTCAACAAGGATTAACTAAATTAATAAAAAATATAGAATTTATAAGTAAATCTGAAAATAATAATTTATTACAAATTGCTGACCCAATGCCTAGTGAACTGCAACGATTTTTAAAAGCTAATGAAAAATTTTCAAGAAAATCAGAATCTTATGCTAATGAATTTCAAAAAATTAGACAAAGCATTTATGAAAAACAGTTTAGAGGTTATAGTAATAGAGGGGATTTATTTGGTATTAATGTACTGGAGTAAAAACTCCAGTGAGTTTTAGAAAGGCAAATACTTTCGTATTCTCCTATTTATAAAGTGCAAAACACTTTATAAATGTACTCTAATCATAACTAAAATAAAAATAAATGTCAAGAAGCAACTAAACACAATAAAGGAATAACAAAAATGGTAGAACGATACGCACGACCCGAAATGACAGAAAAATGGACACAACAAGCACGATACGATGCATGGTTAGAAGTTGAGAAAGCAGCTGTAAAAGCTTGGGCAAAACTTGGAAAGATTCCTCAAGAGGATGCTGATAAAATTGTAAAAAATGCAAAGTTTTCAGTAGAACGTATTGAAGAGATAGAAGCTGTTACGCGACATGACCTTATTGCATTTAACACATCGGTAAGTGAAAGTCTTGGCGAAGAGTCACGTTGGTTTCACTATGGTATGACAAGTTCTGATGCAGTCGATACAGGCGTAGCACTTCAGATGAAAGCCTCTTTAAAGATTATTATTAAAGATGCTGAGATGCTTATGGAGTCTATTAAGAAAAGAGCCATAGAACATAAGATGACACTGATGGTAGGACGAAGTCATGGAATTCATGGGGAGCCTATTACCTTTGGTTTGACTTTGGCTGTTTGGTACGATGAGATGGCACGACACCTTAAGAACTTAAATGAAACAATGGAAGTGATTGCCGTTGGTCAAATCTCTGGGGCAATGGGGAACTTTGCTCACGCACCATTAGAGCTTGAAGAGTATGCGATGGAAGAGTTAGGCTTAAAACCAGAAGCGTGTTCAAACCAAGTAATTCACCGTGACCGTTATGCACGATTGGCAACAACTTTGGCACTAATGGCATCGTCTATTGAAAAATTTGCCGTACAGATTAGACACTTGCAACGAACTGAAGTTTATGAGTGTGAAGAGTTCTTTGCTAAAGGGCAAAAAGGAAGTTCTGCTATGCCTCACAAAAGAAACCCAATTTTGACAGAGAACATAACAGGCTTAGCACGGATTATTAGAACTTGTGTAACCCCTGCTATGGAGAACGTTGCTTTATGGCACGAGAGAGACATTAGCCACTCTTCAACGGAGCGTTTTTGGTTGCCTGATGCGTTTATTACCACCAACTTTATGATGCATCGCATGAACAATGTTATTGCCAACTTAACAGTAATGCCAGAGAACATGATGAAAAACTTAAACCTCACAGGTGGGCTTGTTTTTTCTCAAAGAGTTTTACTTGAATTACCACTCGCAGGAGTAAGCCGTGAAGATGCGTACCGTATTGTACAACGAAATGCCATGAAAGTTTGGGAAGAGATTCAGCAAGGAAAATCTTCAACCAACGATAAAGGTGAATCATTGTATCTTCAATATCTATTAGCCGATGATGAGTTAAGAGAATCCCTAAGTGAAGAACAAATACGTGAATGTTTTAATTTTGACTATTATACAAAAAATGTAGATGCAATCTTCAAAAGAGTTTTTAAATAAAAATAAATATTTTTAAACAGATTGTAAAGTAAAAAGAAGTAAAAGTTAAGTAATATAATTATAGATAAACAAGGAGAAGTTACATGATAAGAGTTGTCAAAAGAAGTGGTCGTGTGGAGACACTTGACATTACAAAGATTCAAAAAAATACCTCTGATGCAGTCAAAGGATTAGAGGGAGTAAGTCAAAGTGAGTTGGAAGTTGATGCCAATTTACAGTTTCAAGACATGATGAGTTCTGAAGATATACAGCAGACACTCATTAAGACAGCTGTCGATAAGATTGACATTGACCGACCCAACTGGACGTTTGTTGCTTCACGGCTCTTTTTGTATGACCTCTATCATAAAGCTGGGCGTAATGTAGGAGGAATAAAAGGTAACTCTTACGCTCACCTTTCTAAGTATTTTGAAGCAGGAGAAAAAGAGGGGCGTATTCTTTTAGGCTTAAAAGATAAGTATGATTTAGACGATTTAAATGACTACCTAAAGCCTGAACGTGATTTACAGTTTAACTACTTAGGCATACGAACACTTTATGACCGTTATCTACTAAAGAACAAAGCAGGACAAGCCATAGAGCTTC
>JALSQB010000027.1 GCA_026985655.1 Campylobacteraceae bacterium
ATCGCAATAATGAGTTCAGCTTTACTACCTGCTTCTAAACCATAGTTGTAGCCTTTTGAGACCTCGATGAGTGCAGTAACAAAGTTGGGGAATTGGTTTACCTTAAGAGGAAAAACAGCTTGAAATTTACCTTGGTAGTCAAAGACTTCTCTTGCACGGTTAAATTGTGCATAGAGTGTAGCAATTTGTTTTTTGATGAGGTGAGGAAATCGTAACAGTAAAGGACCTGTATGCCCTTGCTCTCTTAATTTTTTGGTAATCTCTAATAGTGAGGGTTCATTTTTATGTTTTACATTGACCGTATTCTCTTTGATGATAAAATTCTCATCTGCCCATATATCTATGCCATAATTTTCTTGCATCATTTACCTCTAATCTTTAAAAAAGTATTATATCTAATTAGATGAGGGGAGTGTTATGAAAAATATAATTGCCATAGATTTAGGCTCAAATAGTTTAAGAATTTTAAAGATGCATTGTCAGAGTAAAAAAGTGTTGGGTGAATTTCATAAAACAGTTAAAACAGCCGATGGCTTAGCCAAAACAGGCAAGATAAATGATGAAGCCATAAGCAGAGTGGTTACAGCACTCAATGAAGCCAAAGCCCAACTTGATTTTACCGATGCCAAAGTAAAAGCTGTCACCACCGAAGCCATTCGCCAAGCTAAAAATGGATTAGAAGCATTGCGTCAAATAAGTGAACAATCAGGGGTGGCATTTGAGGTCATAGATGGTGACACAGAAGCGAAATATGCCCTTAGAGCTGTGCAAAATAGATTGGAAATTTTAAAACAAATACCCAAAAGTTTCATGATGGTAGATATTGGTGGGGGTTCTACTGAAATGCTTTTTTATTATGAAGAGCAATATTTCTCAAAAAGTTTTCAAATAGGCATTGTAACCCTAACGCAAAAGTTTAACAATTTAGAAGAGATTGCTAAGGCTATTCCCACGCTTATGGGTGAGATGAGAGCCTATTATGATGAGGTGACAAAAGAACACGGAGAAGTAGAACTCTTTATCGCCACAGCAGGAACACCCACGACCATCGCTGCGATGAAAAAGGGCATGGACTATGCCACCTATGATGCTAAAAAAATTCACGGAACAATGCTAAGTAAAAGTGATTTAGCTGAGAAATTAAACATACTGTTAAACATGAGCGAAGCAGAAAAAGTAAAAGCTGTAGGCATAGGACGTGATGACCTCATAGCCTCTGGCATTTTGATTTACGATGAGCTTTATAATATTTCAGGGTTTGAAGAATCTATGGTGATTGATGACGGCATTCGTGAGGGAGTGGCTTTTGATGAGTGTTGTGGAGGGTAGGTGTGACGTGGTCACAAGCTATTTTACAAGTTCCATAAGCTCTTGATAGCTAGTCAATAAAAGTCCTTTTTAAAAAACAAATAGCTATAATATTGTTGTTTATATAGAACAAAAAGGATTTTGTATGCTTGAGATACTCTTTAGAAAACAACACTATATCTACAAAAAGATAGAAAACATCGCCTATAAGAGGTATTTTTTCGATGTAGTGGATTTTAATGAAAAGCTCATAGGGCTTATAGGGGCGAGAGGAATTGGTAAAACAACCTTTTTACTTCAGTACCTAGATAGTTTAGAGCTAGATGATGAGAAGAAACTCTACTTTAGTGTAGATAGCATCATGACAAGTCATATGAAGCTTTTTGAGATAGCAGAGGCGTTTTATAACATCGGTGGTAAAGTGTTAGTCATCGATGAGATACACAAATACAAAGACTTTGAGATAGAACTCAAAGAGATTTATGATTTTTTAGATTTGCAAGTTATTTTTAGTGGAAGCAGTGCCATTGTTCTCGAACATAAAAAAGCTGACCTTAGCAGACGAGCGATGATTTACCGTCTGAAAGGCTTGAGCTTTAGAGAATATTTGGAGTTGAAACTAGGAGAGAGCTTTGCTTCTTATAAACTTGAAGAGATACTTCAAAATCATGTCAAGATAGCCAAAGAGATAAGCAAAATAATTAAGCCTTTGGAGCATTTTAAGACCTACTTGCAATCGGGCTACTATCCTTTTGCTTTTGAGACACCACACAGCTACTGCATCAAACTCGAAGAGACCATTAATACCGTGATAGAGAGTGATTTGCCCATTATTTTCAACATAGAACCTGCTAACATACATAAACTCAAACAGCTAGTTGCGTACATCTGTCGTTCAAAGCCCTACGAACTGAACCTTACAGCACTAGCACAAAAGATAGGCATTAATAGAAAGACACTTTATCAGTACATCTATTATTTGACTTTGGGAAATATCTTCTCTCGGCTTGAAGGTAAAAGTAAGGGAGATAGGCTTTTTTCTAAACCTGCAAAACTCTACCTCAATAACCCCAACCTAAATCACTGCTACTGCCAAAACAGTGAAGTAGGGAGCATTAGAGAGGTGTTTTTTCTCAATATGCTCAGTATCGAACATAGACTACTCTACCCTAAAAAAGGTGATTTTTTAGTAGATGAACGCTATACCTTTGAGATAGGTGGCAAAAATAAGAGCTTTGGACAGGTGAAAGATGTGGCAGAGAGCTTTGTGATAGCGGACAACATAGAGGTGGGCTTTGGTAACAAGATACCCTTATGGTTATTTGGATTTTTATATTAGGAGAGTATGTTTAGCGTGATTTTTTAGGGTTTTTAGTTTTTACACCATTTGGTGTTGTTGCACCTATAAACATGTATGCTATAAGCTTAGAAGAAGATGCTGAAGATGTAGTGCTACCAATAACTGTGGATTACACTACTCTTAGTCACCCCTACTTAGCCTTGTATTCCACAACAGATGCTTGACTGTAATTAGGCACATTATCGTAGGTAAATACTGCAAAATATTTGTCCATTTTGGTTGAGCCGAAATTGTCAAAGGTGTAGTTGTCTGAACCAGCGTAGAGTTTTACGCCATCAAAAGGGTTTTTGGGTTTATGCCAACGGTTTCTTACCACATAATAGCCTACTAGGTCACTATCTTCTATTTTATCCCAAGTGATTTTAATGAGTTTGTTTTCAATTTTTGTTTGTAAATTGACAGGTGAGGGAAGAGGGAGCTTTCTGCGTTTGATGTACTTAATCATCAGTTTAGCAGAATGTTTACCTTCAAATGCCCAGTTAATAAGGTGTTCACGGGTTAAGACAGAAGTGGGCTTAATGATGAACTTTGCCTCTTTGCCTTCACGTTGTTTTGCTTCTAAAGCAAGTTTTGAGTAGTGGTCAAATACAAAATGGTGTTTCTTTTTTGTGCCAAGTTCAGCAGAACTTACTTCATAACCAATAAACTCAATACGCTCACGCTCTTTAATGTCATCATAAGAGAACTCTTCTAAATCAATAAACTCTACGTTATATCGTATATCTACTTTCTGTTTAACTGTACTGCTGTTATAGAGTTCAATCCATGCATCGGTAATGACTACTTCATCAGGGTTGGGTAGGCTACTTAAATCAAACGAGAGGTAGGCAAAAATCTTTTCATCGTTTTTGTTAAATCCACAAGCTAAAGTATCGCTACTAATAGCCTCATTACTAATGGTCATACTGTTTTCAAGTGGAAGTTCAACTTTAGTACTAGGAATGGTATATTTAATGTCAATGGCTGGTCGGTAGTGTAAGCCTCCACCTTGATTTCCATAGCCCATGTCGAAGACCATCATTTGAGAATCTCGCCCAACAGGAAGTTCGGTTGGACCTGATAATTTAAGTGTGATTTTTTGATGCTTTTGTAACTCTTCTTGCACCATTTTATTTTCAAATTCATTACAATCCCAATGTGACCAAATCCCTTGGGTAAGCTTTTCAGATGGGATACTTAATCCAAGGTTCTTAATACGCGTTGCATTATGCACTTGCTCAAAGTCACGAATGTTAGGAACAGTCTCTTGGTCGATAATACTTAATGACCACTCGCCATACTTCTCAATTTTAGCAGAGACTCTATTGAGGGGGTAGAGTGAAATTTTTGTCTCCAAAATAATGGCATTTTTAGGAATGTTAGACAAATCAAAACTCATGACCCCATAAGAGATACCTCTGCCCTCACTGACCCCAACTTTTAAGGAGTTTACCCCAAAGTGTCCATGGTTGGCTTCAGGTGATTTTTCTGCCACATACCCAATATCACTAGCATTAGGAAAAATGGTACGAGAAAATTCAGATTCATCAAGAAGTGTTTTAAATTGTACTTTGGGGGCATAAGGTGATTTTATTTTGGTGAGTTTATTGACAGCACGGACATAGTAGAAGTAGATTGTACCACTTTGTAAATTTTCATCTTTAAAATAGGAATTACAGGTTGTTCCTACCAGTGATGAGTAGTTACACGCCATTTTGTTGTTAAGGTTTCGGTAAATTTCAAAGTAAACATTTTTTTGATTGCTATGTTCCCAAGCGAGTTCAGCTTCATTGGCAGTATAAGATTCCAAGTGAAAGTTCTCTACTCGACTAGAGGCTACTTCTCCGTAGTTTTTGGCTTCAGATAAGGCATAGAGTAGGGCAGGGATATTTTCATTGACCGATTCAGACATATTTTGAATGTAGTCGGGAATATTACGTGTTCCTACTTCGACAACAATGGCAATAATACCTTTTGAGTAGTAATATTCACGTCCCGAACCTGAAATGAGTTTAGTCGGTGGCTTTCCACGGTTAATCCCATAATGTCGTCCTGTTACTTTATGAATTTGATAGTTCATATTGGCACAAAGTGTATTAAGGTCTGTACCTTCAATTTCACTTTCATGGTTAAATTTATGGGCAGGAAAGAAAACATTTCCTTGAGAATGGTAGTCTAAGGCAATGGTGATGTTCTCATGTTCATCAACAAACTTTTTAATGGCTTGGGTCTCTGGTTCTGAAAAAGGGTGAGGTCCAGAATAGACATTAGAATTGGTTTGAGTAGATTTTTGATAGCCTTCTGAGAAGTTACGGTTTAAATCTACCCCAAAAGTACCATCGCCATTGTTGCGTCTGTTTTTTCGCCAAAAAGAGAAGTGTTGTCGTGAATATTCAAACCCATCAGGGTTAAGACAAGGCACAATGTAGAGGGTATTTTGTGTAAGAACGTCAGCTATTTCTGGGTTTGTGTTGTGATTTAAAAGTAAGTAGTCAATAAATGAAACAGCCAATTCATGCCCAATCCACTCTCGTGCATGGGCAGTACCTGTATAAAGAAGAGCAGGTTTTAAATCAGCTGTACTGACATTTAGTGAAATGGTGGCTAGTAGAATGGGTCTATTTTCCCAAGTGGTTCCAATATTTTGAATTGTAATTAATTCAGGATATTTTTGAACACAAGTTTCAAGAAAAGCACAGCTTTCGTCATAAGATTTGTATTGTTGTTTCATCGCGTATTTCCCAAGTGAATATGGTGAAATTTTAGCGAAATATTATATAGCTATGGTTGAAGAGAGGTGTAGTTTTAGACTACACCTTAAGATTATGGCTTACTTAATTCTTTTTAAAGTTATTCCAAACGACCATAATAGCATCAAGTATATCACTCTTAATACCTTTAATGTCTTTTAAGATTTTTGGTTCATTTTCTAAAATATTAACAATCGCTTGATGTGAAAAACGATTGGTTATTTTTTTCAATTTTTTCTTTCCCAGACCGTTTACAGAGGTAAGCAGTGTTTCTAAATCTTCATTTGAAATTTTAACAGCAGGGATACTTTCATCTTCAGAGACAACAGGGGCTTCATTTTTCTTTAAAGCTGGCACTTTCATGCTTTTAAGATTTTTTAGTGAAAATTTGTCTTGGTAGTTCCATTTTTCACTCGGCCACTCTTCAAAAGTCCGTGGTTTGACATCATATACTTTGTACTGTTTGTCTAATTCATGTAAAAATACTTCACCCTCACCATAGTGTTTTTTCTTTTTTCCAAAGAATGCACCATCATAAGAGGGGTTAAATGCTCCAAAGGTAATGTGTCGCATGGTTCTTAGTAAATCAGGATTGATTTTACCCAGTTCTTCCCAGTTAAACATTGGCATGTGTGGTTTTCTGAAACGTCCTTTGCTTAAAGACCACATAATGTATTGACCAATCCAATCTCGAATGTAAGGAAAAGCAGCAAAAGCTGTTGCACACTCTAAGATGCGAACTTTACCATCTTTACCATAGGCAACATCACATGCCCAATACTCTGCATTGGCTGATTTACTTACACGAACGGCAAGGTCAAGCACACTTTTTGGTACGTCCATGTAATCCATTGAACCCCCTTGACTGGTGTTGGTAAGCCATTCACCCTCAGGAGCACGTCGCCAAAAAGCACAAACAGGTTTGTGACCAATGAGCATCACACGAATATCAGCTTCCATTGGTACAAAGTCTTGAAAATACATTGGGTGATATTTTTTTTCATCAAACAAGGCTTTTGCTTCTTTGTAAGAATCTACTTTGTGTACAAAATATCCCCCATAGTTAGAAGGACCATAAGATTTTTTAACAATTTTAGGATATTGCGTCTTTTTCAAAAACTTGTCAGCATTAGGACGGTTGTAGTAAACATACGTTTTGGGAATAGGTAAGTCATATTTCCATGCAAAACGGGTGACATTCTCTTTGGATTTGTTAGAAAATTGGGTGTCAAGAGAGGGGATAAAACGAACATTGGGTAAAGCACGAGCAATCTCTCTAAAAGTTTCATATGCCGTTGCAGGAACATTCCCAATAAGTACATCAATTTTTTTCTTTTTAACCTCTTTAATAAATCTATCTTTATCATTTCCCCAATGATAGGTTACTGTTTCTATTTTGTTTGGCCAGCCTTTAAAGTTGGAGTAGTCGAAAAATCTAAGTACATAATCCATGTACAAAAAACCTAGTTTTGGTAACTCTTTATTGCTTAATCCCATTTGCTTTTCCTTTAATTTTAGTGTGTTTTTCGGTCGATTAAATTGACAATAAGGTCTATTTTTTTGTCATTGAAATTCAGCCCCATCTTCTCTTGTTCTGGGGTGGCAAAGGCTGGAATGCCATTAACTTCTAAGACAACATACTCCTCTTTTTCTTGGTCATAAATAATATCAACTCCTGCAATGTCTGTACCACAAGCTTTAGCTGCATTAATGGCAACTTTTAAAACATCATCATTGCACTCTCGCATAAATACAGAACCTCCTGAAGTGACATTGGTTCGCCAATCATTACCACCTGCTTTACGTCCATAACATCCTACATATTGACCATCTACAATATCTACTCTAAAGTCAGTGTTGTCATAATTAATAAATTTTTCTACAAAAACTTCTCGTGTATTACTCTGGTTTAGTGTTGGAAATAGGGATTGTAGATTATCGCTATTTTCGATTTTGGTAAGACCAGTACCTCCCCAACCATTGGTGGGTTTATAGACCATACCACCCCATTTTTTAAGTATTTTATAGAGTTTTGCTTGGGAATCATCACGATGGAACAGTCGGTAGTCTGCTGTTTTAATACCTGCATTTCTTAAAACAAATGAAGTTTGGAACTTATCTTCAGTGAGTGCAAAGGCATCATAAGTGTTAATCATAGGAATCATTCTGTTTAATGCTTGATAGAGATAGGTCTGGTAAATGGTCTGTTCTCCTGCATTATAAGAGAAGAAAAGGTCAAGTTTATTGAGCTTAATTCCATTATGAACAATATTTTTATTTCTAGCCATCGCATCACGTAGGTTAATATTGTCAATGGTTAAAATATTACGCTCTTTAAGTTTTTTAATGATTTTTTTCCCAATGGCATCGCCCCCACCATTTTTGTAGAGCCACATTCCAATGGTTCGTTTATCTGACATTTTCTTCTCCTATGTTAAAGTTATGGTATGTTTGATGATGCATGAGTATCTTGGTCATTAAGTTAATACGTTGTTCAAAAGAGCTTTTTAAGGCTCTCTCTTTGACGGTATGGTCACCATCTCCAAAAGGCCCAAATCCATCAAGGGTTGTGACCCCTTGTGATGCTACAATGTTTGCATCGCTCACACCACCACGTGATTCTGTTTTTAGCTTTATGTTCGTAATGTTTTCTATATTTTTTATAAGTGTTTTTTGGGTTTCGTTTGCTTCCATAACATCACGTTGAATTTGACCAGAGAGTAGGGCAGTTGTCCCTTGAACATAAGAGGTTTTTGTAATCCTCTCTAAGGCTTCTAAGAGTCTGTCTCTCTCGTTATTTTGCGTATAACGTAGTTCTAGGAGTAATGTCGCCGTTGGTGAAATGGTATTTGCCCCAATTCCCCCCTCAATTTTTCCTACATTAACGGTTGTTCCCTCTTTTAGATTGGTAAGTTTCGTGAGTTCTATGAGTTTATGCGATGCTTCAAGATTAGCATTTATCCCTTCACCATAACGTACCCCAGCGTGAGACGCTTTTCCTGTAATCTCAATGCTAAAAGTTCCCACACCCTTACGCCCTGTAACCACTTCAAGATGTTCTCCTGCTGCTTCAAAGACAAAACAGACATCATAGGCTTTGGCGAGTTCTGAAGTAAGTGCTTTACTGTCATCAGAGCCACTCTCTTCATCGGAGACCAAAAGAAAGTCAATGTTTTCTATTTTGTTATTTTGGGCATAAAGATTACGAAGGGCTTGTAGTGCAACAATGTTACCCCCTTTCATATCACACACACCAGGTCCATAAACCCAGACTTCATCTTCTGAAAAATTTTCAAATTTTCCTTGGGGAAATACGGTGTCATTATGACCTAAAAGTAAAATTTTTAAGCCCTCTGTTTTGGCTGAAACATAGAGGTTATGATTGCCAAGTGTTTCACGTTGGAAACACCTGTGTTCTAAGCCCAATTCTTTAAGCCATTGGGTCATATGAGCAGAGACTTCATCGACTCCAGTTTTGTTTTGGGTGTAGGAGTTGATATTGATGATTTTTTCAAGGTCTTTGAATTGTGTCATAATATTTTTCTTTGTTTTAAATTAATCTATAGTTATAATTATTTTGAATGTGAAATTATATCACACGATAGATAATCGTCTTATTAAAAAAGAATCTAATTGATAGAAGTAGGATTTAAAAAAATCATACTATAATCTTATAAAATAATAACTAATATTAAAGGTTCTTTTTGGAAGATACATTAACAAATTTAAGTACGTGGGGTTATTTGGCTTTAGCATTTTTCTCTTTTGGGGGGTCTTTGGTAGTGGTTGCTGCTGCTGGCGTTTTGTCCTATATGGGTGAGATGAATTTATATGTTGCTTTAGGTATTGCTATTGTGTTTAATTATATAGGTGATATGTTTTTGTTCTATTTGGGTAAATATCATAAGGCAGACATTAAACCCTATTTTGAAAAACATAAACGTAAAATTGCACTCTCTACGCTTATTCTTCGTAAATATGGAGTTTTAGCAATTTTTATTCAGAAATTTTTATATGGGATTAAGACATTAATACCTTTGTCTATGGCAATTTCACGTTATGACTTTAAAAAGTTTGGGTTTTATAATATTTTTGCTTCTGTTTTTTTTGTTTTAGTTATTATGATGAGTGCATTTTATGCAGGGCAGAGTATTCAGCAGTTGTTTGAATATTTTAAAGCATACCCTTGGGTACCTTTTGTGGTTTTATTTTCTATTTTGGCTACAATTTGGTACGGAATGAATTATTTAACAAGAAAGAAATAATATGTCCTTACCTACTATCTATTTATTACGACATGGTCAAACAGAATGGAATGTTGAAGGACGTTATCAAGGTCAGCTCAACTCTCCTTTAACAGCTAAAGGAAAAGAACAAGCCCACGCGAATGCTTTAAAATTAAAGAAATATATTAATATTAAAGAGGTGAAATTTTTTGCTTCTCCTTTAGGACGTGCAAGAGATACAGCAGAGATTATTGCTAAGATTAATGGGGTAGATATTGCTAATATTATGTTTGAAGAACAAATTCAAGAGTTTAATTATGGTATTTTTGAAGGTAAAACCAAAACTTACTGTAAGTCCGAATTAGCCACAGAATTTTTAGCCCGTGAAGCAGATAAGTTTAATTATGTGTTAGAGGGAGGGGAGTCTTATGCTAAAGTCTATGTGCGTCTAAAAAAGTGGTTAGAGTTGGTTAAAGATGAAAAAGTGATTGTGATTGTAGCCCATGAGATGATAAATCGTGCTTTAAGGGGTATCTATTGTAACTTACCCAAAGAGGAGATGTTACAGTTACGTCAATCCAATGATATTTTAATAAAATTAGAAAATCATAAAGAATTTATTTTGGCGTAAAATCCTCTCTAAATCCCTTAAAATTGGTATTTTATGAAAAATAAAATTTATCATTAAAAAAGTTTGGGTATAATGCACGAAAAATATGCTTATTTTAAAGTGTATTATCCTCATAAGGAGTCTTCCTCTTGGCTGCAAAAGACATCAACAAAAACCTAGAAAACATTTTTAAAGAGTGTAAAAAATCTGATTTAATTACTTTTGAAGATTTAGCAAAAGAATTTGAGAAACAACCAACGGCAGTACAAGCCAAAAAGATTTTAAAACTTTCACAAACCTACAGCATAAAATTAGTCACCTCCTCTGAATATGCTAATTTCCTTTCAGCTCAAGAGAAAACGAATCGACAAGCTCGACGACAAAAAGAGATAGAAGATGGAGATGCTGAAGGGTTTGACTTTTTAAAAGAGAAAGAGTTACTCGAATGGAGTCGTTCTGATTCTCCTGTTCGTATGTATCTTCGTGAGATGGGTAAAATTCCACTGCTTACGAAAGAAGAAGAGATATTCTTAAGTAAAGAGATTGAGTCAGGGGAAGATGTCATTTTAGATGCTATCTGTTCGGTACCTTATCTACTTGATTATATTTTAAACTATAAAGGCCCACTTTTAAACAGAGAACGTCGTGTTAAAGAGCTATTTAAAAGTTTTGAAGATGAAAAAGAAACAGTTGATGACAAAACAGATACCGAAACAACAGAAGGTACAAAAACAACAGCATCAGCAGATAAAGCTGCTGAAAAACGTGTAAAACAAGTTATTGCTGCTTTTAAAGCCCTTGAAAAAGCAAAAAAAGAGTGGATGAAAACACGTGATGAGTTAGAAGATACACTTGAAAATGATGCTTCTAATCTTGAAAAAATTATGCATGAGCAGATGAAAGTTGCCTTTAAAAAGCAACAACAAAAATTGGCACTTATTGACCTTGGACCTACTTCAAAACTGATTAATGAACTTGTAAAAGCGATGGAAACAGCGCTTAAGAGTGATGATGGTTTTGATAAAGAGTTAAAAAGACTAGAGTACAAACTACCACTGTTTAATGACAGCTTAAAAGAGAACCATAAAAGTATTTTAGAAAATATTTTAGAGATGGACAAAGAAGACATTACCGATGCTGTGCCTGAAACAACCATGGTAAGCACATATGTTGAGATTAAAAAGCTTTATGAAACCAGAGAAGCCAGCAAAGATAGCTTTAACCTTGACCCTGAAAAACTTGAAGAGATTTTAGGACAAATTCGCCGTGGTAAAAAACGTTCAGAGATAGCCAAAACACGAATGGCTAAGTCAAATTTACGGCTTGTTGTCTCTATTGCAAAGCGTTATACGAACCGTGGTTTACCATTCCTTGACCTTATTCAAGAGGGAAATATTGGGCTTATGAAAGCAGTTGATAAATTTGAATACCAAAAAGGGTATAAGTTTTCTACTTATGCTACTTGGTGGATTCGTCAAGCGATTTCACGTGCCATTGCTGACCAAGCACGTACCATTCGTATTCCAATTCACATGATTGAGACCATTAACCGAATTAACAAAATTATTAGAAAAGGGCTTCAAGAGACAGGGAAAGAGCCAGACCTTGACACCATTGCTAAAGAGGTTGGATTATCTGTTGATAAAGTTAAAAATGTTATTAAAATTACCAAAGAACCTGTGAGTCTTGAAACACCAGTAGGTGATGAAGATGATGGACGATTTGGTGACTTCATTGAAGATAAAGAGACCGTAAGTCCTTCAGATGCTGTACTTAACGATGACCTAAACAATCAAATTGATGAAGTGCTTGACCAATTAAATGAGCGTGAAAAAGCCGTTGTAAGAATGCGATTTGGTCTGCTTGAAGATGCGAGTGATAGAACTTTAGAAGAGATTGGTAAAGAGCTTAGGGTAACCCGTGAGCGTGTAAGACAGATTGAGTCTTCTGCCATTAAAAAGCTAAAACACCCAAGAGTAGGGCGTAAACTTAAAAACTATATAGAGGGTTAATCCTCTATATAGTTAAATAGATATTACTTGTTTTAATTTCTCTTGATTTAGTTTTTTGATTAATTTCATAGAGAGTTCAGAATAACGTTCTTCATCTAAAGATAACTTCTCTTTCAATGCTTCTAAATCTAACTCTTTTGCCCAAGTGTTTAAAATTTTAAACTCTTTTTTTGTGAGTTTAACTTTTAAAATATCTTTTAATTCATTCTCCTCTTTTAGTGGCTGAACGAGTTTTCTAATATGTCGTTCTAACTCATCTCTTAGGGGCGTGCTATCTTCTTCTATTTCATTGATGTTCATTTATTTATCTCTCTCTTTGATGTTCTAAATACTCTTTGTCAATACGCTCTTGCATTGTTTGTTGGAGTTCACTGTACCACTCTTTATTGGCTTTTGAAACTTTAAAAGGCTCAAGATAGGTAATGTGAACAGTTGCGTTATGGGCTGTTTTGTTATGCTCATTAAGTAATTTCTTACTGTTTGTAATAATAATTGCTTGAATGGTCAGTTCAAGTTTATTAGCAATAATTTTTGTACCACCTTTAAATGGTAAAATTCTTTGACCATCAGTTCTTGTTCCCTCTGGAAAAATGGCGACAACTCTATGTTTGCTATTTTCTATGGTCTCTTTTACATCACTTAAAAGTTTAAGTAGTCCTGCTTTATTATCTCTGTCTATCTCTATCATATTAGGTAATTTAAGTAGATAGCCAAACCAAGGAGCATCAAAAAGTTGTTTTTTTGCGACCCATTTTATGTCAGTATTAGTATCAGCTTCAAGTGCAATAATATCAATAATCCCTTGGTGATTAGCCACAAACATATCTACACTATTGTCTCGTTTTCCATGAGAAACAATTTTCCCTCCAATTAAAAAGAGAATAACCTTATTCCAATAGTGTAAAATATCTGATTTTCTCTTAGGAAAAAGCATCATCAGTGGAACCATAACGCCTGCAGCTATAAAGGAGATGGTCGCTGCACCATAGTAAAATCTAATCTTCGCAAAGATCTTCATTTTTAATCCATCCTACCGTTCCATTTTTATACTCAATCTTTACAAATTCATTACGTTGGGCAAGTTTTGTCGTTTTATATTTGGTGTCTATATAGATAGACGTTGTACTATTTGAAGTAGGTATAATATAAAGGGGTGAACCCTCTTTAACACATACGGTCGCTAAGGGGGTATAGAATGTTAAAAGAACGGCTGCGGTAATTACTGCCAAGATTAAGTAGAAAAAATCTCTTTTCCATACAAATAGTAAAACAAATAAGATAATAAGCCCTAAGAGCGTATATTTTTTGAGTGTTTCAAAACTATCATCTTTCGGATTTAAATCAGTTTGGGCAGCCACCGAAGCATCTTGCATGACAATGGGAATAGTTTTATTGATAAAGCTCTCTTTAATGGTGTCAAAGTAGCTAAAGTTTAACTCTTTTTGCTCACTGGGTAAGACAATATAGTAGTTTAACTCTATTTTTGAACCTGTGCGTTTTACTTTTTCTGTTCCATCTTTAAGTGCAGAGGGAATATAGATGTCCTCTAAGTTTGCATCATGTGCTTCAAAAGAGATGGCAATAAGATTAGTTTTTTCATCATATACTGATACTTGATGGTTTTTGATTTTTAGACCTGAAGCAATAACCCCTGAAAAATTTTTATGTTGAGGAATTTTTTTGACAGGAATGCTAATCTTAGGTAGTATTTTATTGCTATCATCAAAAGTGACATCAACTTCAGGAATTACAAAAAGTGCTTGCTCGGTTTTAAAGTAAAAGGTATAAAAAGTTTTTGACCCATTGTTAATGATAACAGGGTCGTTCATTATGGGCTTTTTATCTCCTTTAAAGTCAAACATTATACGCTTCTTATCAGAAGCATCTATGACTAAAAAGCTAATGGGAAAAACTTGCTTTTCATATACTTTCTTAGGTACATAGCTGTATTCAACATCACTTGCCATAAGTGTTGTAAATAAAGTGAGAAAGAAAGCAATAAAAAATTTCATTAGGCGATAAGCCCCTCAAGCATTTTTATACCATCACTTGAACCTAAAATAGTCTCTAACGCACGTTCAGGGTGTGGCATGAGTCCAAAAACATTTTTGCTTTTGTTACAAACTCCTGCAATGGAAGTGACTGAACCATTAACAACGATGGGTTCACCTTTTTCATTGCTATAACGTAGGAGTATCTGTTCATTCTCTTCTAAAGCTTTAAAGGCTACTTCATCTATGTAGTAGTTACCATCAGCATGGGCTATGGGAACATTTAACACTTCATCTTTATTACATTTTTGTAAAAAGGTATTGTTATTATTAATAACTTTGAGTGTTTGAAATTTTGAGATAAAATGTAAGCCAATATTTCTTTTTAAGGCACCAGGAAGAAGTCCAATTTCGGTTAAAATCTGAAATCCATTACAAATGCCTAAAACTTTTCCACCTGCATTAGCATATTCCACTACGGCTTTCATAATAGGAGAAAATTGTGCAATCGCACCTGAGCGTAAATAGTCACCATAGGAGAAACCACCTGGAACCACAACTAAGTCAATATTGCTAGGAATTGAAGAGTCTTTATGCCATACAATGGTAGTACTACAACCTAATTTCTCAAAAGCATACTTTGTGTCTAAATCACAGTTCGTACCTGGAAATTGTAAAATTGCTACTTGTTTCATTAGATTAACTCTATTGTGTAATCTTCAATAACGGTATTGGCTAAAATCTCTTCAGCCATTTTTTCAACTTCTTTAAGTGCTTCTTCTTTGTTAGTAGAAGTGAGTTGAAGTACTATTTGTTTTCCCATACGCACATCTTCAACACCTTCAAAATTCATAGCATCTAAAGCATGGTGAATGGCTTTACCTTGAGGGTCAAGTACCCCTTCTTTTAAAAATATGTTTACAATGGCTTTCATTATTTGTTCTCTCCCAATATTCTGTTTAATACTTCTTCATAGGCAACTTTAAGTCCACCTTGACCTTTTCTAAATCTGTCTTTGTCCATACTCTCACCTGTCTCTTTATCCCAAAATCTAAAGTTGTCAGGGCTAAGTTCGTCAATCAAGATAATATTGCCATTAATATCTCTACCAAATTCAAGTTTAAAATCTACTACTTTTAAGCCTTTATCTGCAAAGAATTCTTGCATAATAGTATTAACTCTTCGTGCCATAAAACGGATATAGTCTAACTCATCACTATTTTTAACCAACTCTAAAATGAGGCAGTGTTGGTCGTTTAGTTTTGGGTCACCCAATTCATCATTTTTATAGTCAAACTCCACCAACGTAAAAGGAAGTTTTTTCCCATCTTCAATTCCAAGATTTCTACTTAAAGAACCTGTGGCAATATTTCGAACAATAACTTCAATAAGAATAACATCACATTTTTTATGTAACATATTGTTTTCATCTAACATTTCAACAAAATGTGTTGGTACACCTTTAGCATTTAATACTTTGAAAAGTTCTGTTGAAATCTTATTGTTTAACACACCTTTTCCCTCTTCACTTGATTTCTTTTCACCATTAAAAGCTGTTAAATCATCTTTAAACTCAGAGATTAAAAGTGTTTCATCTTCTGTATGCCAAATCTTTTTTGCTTTACCTTCGTAAAGCAATTCTGTTTTTTTCATTCTTATTCTGTCCTTCTTGAAATTGTATGGTGGGTTTATCTACTGCTAATCATTAACGCTTTAAGAATGTCAATGGCAGATTTAAGTTGAGAATCTCCATAAATCTGTTCTTCGGTAATAAGCTTTTTGTTTGTTTTGTCTTCATGTGTTTCTTTTTTACCATCTACTTTTTCAAGCTCACTCTCTAAGTGTTTTTGTAAATCACGCTCTTTAATAGAGATACCCTCTTCAGCTTTTTTAATCTCTCCGTAAGAGACTTCAACATCAGGGGTAACACCAACTGCTTGAATGGTTCTTCCACTTGGTAGATAATATCGAGCAATGGTTAAACGTAAAGCTTCATCTTGGCTAATTGGCATGACCACTTGCACTGAACCTTTACCAAATGTTTTGTTTCCAATAATGACAGCTCTTTTATGGTCTTGTAATGCACCAGATACAATTTCAGAAGCAGAAGCTGAACCACCATTGACCAAAACAACTAAAGGCGTTTTGGTATCGGTATTGGCTTTGGTTGCATTATAGACAAGGTTCTCTTCAGGAATCTTTCCTTTTTGGCTGACAATAGCACCTTTATCAACAAACATATCTACTGTTCCAATGGCTTGGTTCAGTAAGCCTCCTGGGTTGTTTCGTAAATCAATAATATACCCTTTTCTGTTAGGGTTTTCACGAATACTTTTTTGTAAACCATCTACAACTTTCTGATCAAAAGAGGTAATACGCATATATAAAATATCATCACCAATGGTTTTTGCATAAACCGATTGAATTTCAATAATATCTCTAATGATTTTAATTTTCAGAGGTTTCATCTCCCCTTTTCTTACGATGGTAAGCTCAATAGGGGTATTGGGTTTTCCACGCATAAGCGAAACGGCTTTATCAATGGTCATGCCCATTGTTGCAGTTTCATTTATTTTTAAAATAATATCACTAGATTTAATACCAGCTTTATCAGCAGGCGTTCCTTCAAGAGGAGCAATAACGGTTAAAGCACCATCTTTCATGCCTACAGTAATGCCCAGCCCACCAAACTCTCCATGGGTTTGAACTTGAAGTTCTTTGGTCTCTTTTGCATTCATAAAAGAGGAGTGTGCATCAAGATTTGAGAGCATTCCTTTTAATGCATTATTAATAATATCTGAAGTATTAATATCATCAACATATTGCTCTTCAATAATTTGAACAATTTTTGTAAATTTTAAATAAGCTTCTAATTTTGAAGTTTTGAGGTCTTGACGTTCAGCATTATCAGCGTGTAAAGATGTAGTAAGAATGACGGAGGCAGTAATGCTAGAAATGAAGCCTAGAAGTATTGCTTTTTTATTTTTTATTATCATATTAGTTATTATTATGTCCCATTTTTTTGTGAAATATATTCTATCTAAAAATGATAAAAGTTAAATGAAGAAAGTATATTTGCGACTAAAGTAGCATCTTTTTATAAATTATTATACTAAAATTACAAAATAATAACTTTAAAGACCATAAGATAAAAATTAAACTAAAGGATATTTAAATTATGAATATTTTAGAAAAATTAACCAATCAAATGAGTGCTTCTTTGGAATCGGGTCTCTCTTTAGCACTCCATAATAAAAATCA
Source organism: Campylobacteraceae bacterium (assembly GCA_026985655.1). Taxonomy (GTDB): domain Bacteria; phylum Campylobacterota; class Campylobacteria; order Campylobacterales; family Sulfurovaceae; genus UBA1140. The sequence continues at coordinate 17,498 of JALSQB010000027.1, forward strand.
AGAAGTTGATTCCTTACACGTAATTTGGGGTTTACTCTCAAACAGTAATTCACTTTTAAATCAAGCACTCAATAAAATGAATGCTGATAAAATTGCCATAGAGTTAGAGGTAAAATCCTTAGCAAAAAAACTGCCAGCTGTTTCCTCTGTGACAAAAGAGACCATTCGTCTTTCTCAAAAATTAGTTGCTACCTTACAGACAGCAGAAGGGGTGATGACGGCTAATGGCGACAAATATCTTTCAGTAGATACTTGGATTATTGCTAATATGAATGAGCCATTCATGACAGACTCTTTGGGAAAATATCTCGACTTGTTAGAGTTGAGTAAAACCTTAGAAGGCATTCGTGCAGGAAAAACCATTGAGTCACAAAATGGCGATGAAGCACTTGAAGCTTTAGAAAAATATGGCATTGATTTAAATCAAAAAGCCATAGATGGTGAACTTGACCCTGTAATTGGACGTGATGAAGAGGTGCAACGTATGATGCAAATCTTAATTCGTAAAACCAAAAACAATCCCATTTTAATCGGAGAACCAGGAACAGGAAAAACAGCCATTGTTGAGGG
>JALSQB010000028.1 GCA_026985655.1 Campylobacteraceae bacterium
AACCAATGATTTAGCGTAAAGTGAGTCTGACATAAGTGAACCTTTTTTCATATTATAGCGATTATTTTTCTTTTAGATTTTTGGGTTTTAGTTTATTCTCTCATTCCACATCTCTAAAACTTCATCAACGGTAATACTATCTGCTTTACGTTGAAATGATTCTAACTCATCTTTAAATATTTCAATATAAACATCAGGATATTTTGCATAGCCTTTTGAGCCGTATTTATCTTTAATATGTTCATAGACATCTTGGGCATTTCCATTGTTAAACTTCATAGAACGAATAACCACCTCTTCTAAATTAGGTTCTCCTCTATCGGCTGAAGATATGAGTGCTGAAAGTTTGGAGTAAAATTCTCCTTTAAAACTGGCTCGATGCTCCAAAACAGCGTGGGCTACCTCTTTTAATGACTTTTCATTTAACGTTTTTAAAAAATCATCTTCGGCTTTTAACACATACTCATAGGCTAATTCATTGTGAATCTTTCTATTGCTAGCATTGTAAATATCGTGAAGATAACTTGCTAAGATAATAAGTTTTTCATCTAAATCTTTATTTATTTTTAATGCCAAATCACAAACACTATCGGCATGGTCTATGAGGTGGGCTTCATCTCCATCACGATAATATCGTTCATAATAGCTTCTAACCTCTTTTTTAAATTTTTTCATTAGAGTTCCTCTCTTTTTACTTCAAAAATCTCTCGACTCTCTAATTTTATCATTTTTTTATCATGAATAGTTTGAAGTGTCATTTTAGGATACCCATAAAAAGGTATCCTTAATTAGTTTAAGAGTGATGGAGCTGATACAAAGGTATAGCCCTCTGCTTCTAATCCCTCTACAATTTGTTGTAAATAATCACTGCCTAAATATGAATGATAAAAGAAACTAGCAACACCATCACGAACTACTTTTAGTTTTTTAGCAAAACGAATAGTGTCTGGAGGTAAAAGTTTTCTAAATCCTGGATTTGGTACATCTTCTATATTATGTATATTTTCAGGAATAATTTTATATCCATATAAATCTTTTTGAATCATGTAAGGATAAAATTGTCCAATAAATTTATTGCTGACGTTAATATCAGGACTTTGCTCATTTGGGAAGTAAAGTACTCTAGCATATTGAACAGGATAAATCTCTTTAATTCCTCTATAATGATTAGGACCAGCCATATAATGAGGAGCTTCCCAAGCAAATGCTGTTATAGCTAAGTCATTAAAAATATTTTTGCCCTCATTAATTCTATTTTTTGCCCATATCTCAGAATCATTCTCTTCTGGATATAAATATGAATAAGATAAATCTTGATGCTCAATAACACGCATAAATTCAAAATCATCTCCACTTAACCCATTATAAGGATTTGAAATTTGTGATGCATTTTCATCTAAACTTTTATGAAATTGATGCGTTGTTCCATGTTGCACAATGGTAATTTTACCAGCATCATATAGTTCTTTTAAGCGTGTCCCAATAATTGAGTTAGAAAGTAACTCTGTTGTAGCAACCCCATTATTTTCAATTCCAAGAGGGTCTTTATATATTGGAATAGTAGCTACTGAAAATGGAATATTTTTACTTCCCATATAAGAGGCTATAGCATTTAAATCAGTAAGTAATGTTCTAGCATCTACATCTTCTAAACGCATAAGTGCTTTATGTACTTCTCTATGTGGTATTTGTAACATATCATGTAAAATATCAGAAAAAGCTAAGTATCTATCTTCTTCAGACATAAATGTTAATGGTATATCACCTACAAACCAAAAGTTTTTTGCCTTTGTAATATAAGGTGTGGGTTGAGTATTTCCATTATTAATTGTTGAGGTAGCAGTCGCCACAACCTTTATACTCTCTTGATTAAGAATATTAATTCTATTTAGCTCTAAAGCACACGCATATGTTTTATTTTCTTCTAGCAAACAACCATTTGTAACTGCCCCAGGGGTAGCATAGGGTATGACTCCTTTATAGAGTTCTGTATTTTTATACAATACCCGATTATATTTAGGCGTAGAGGTAACATCTTTAAAGGAGAAGCCATATCTATTGGCAAACGTACTATTTAGCAATTCAACATTGTTCCAATAAGTTTCTAAATTATTTAGATTATAGTTTAACCATATAATATTATTATCAGTTGATGCCACATCTTGATAAAAAGATTCATAAGCATCTCTTTCAACAGAACCTACTGGATAACTATTAATAGCATTAAATGCTGTTCCTAGATAAAATACTGCTCGGCTATTATCTAGTTCATTTTTTTGATACTCTGTAATAGGTTTAGAAGTGATATTTAAATCAAAATGTCCTAAAAGGTTTTCTAAAAGCATAGAATTGGACTTACCTACGTTAGTTAAACCCGCTATCTCATCATATAAGATTAACACCTTATTGGAAGTTGATACTTTAGAGTACATCTCTATATCATCAAACTTTCCACTTCCACGCACCAAGAAAGAGTCTATTGAGATTAAGCTATTATTAGCATCAAACTCTTTTAAATCTTTCTCAATATTACGTGAAAATGTTCGCCATGTGCCATCTTTAGAATTGACCCCTAAACCATGATGAATATATGTTGTACCACCATAACTCTCATTGGATGCTGTATAATACAGATAACGAATACCATTTTTAGTAGTTAATTTAACAAAAATCACATACTCTTCATTGAAATTCATTTTCCAATCTAAAAACTTATTTTTACTGTTATTGAGTAAATTTAAAGCATATCCATTGTCTGTACTTGCACCATTAAGTTGCATGATATTACTATGTGTCTCACCATCCCAAACAGCTATCGCTGTTGCACCTGCTGGTGTGTTATCATAAATACCCCAATGGTCTCCTTGGTCTCCACTCTCATAAACAACTTTTTCATTTTTAGAAAACATCTCTACCCCATAGATAGAACCACTTCCTCTAATAAGAAATGCATTCACTGAAATTAGCATATTATCATTTTCAAACTCTTTTAAATCTGCCTCTATATCTCGTGTAAATGTTCTCCACGTCCCATCTTTTGCAGATATACCCAATCCATGATGAATATAAATCGACTCTCCACTTCGTCCATAATCTTCATTATGTGCAGTATAGTAAAGATACCTATCACCTTTTTGTGTTTTTAATTTAAGATAAATTACAAACTCTTCACTGTATTTCATATGCCATTTTAAAATCTTATTTTGACGATTATTCCAAGATTTTATATCATTAAATGAACCAAGTACAAAACCATTATCCATAGCTGAACCAGAGAGTTTAACCACATTTTGTTTTACCTCTAAATCATTAATAAGCTCAACTGTTGCTCCATTTGGCGTATTATCATAGATACTCCATCCATCTCCATAATTTATGGCAAATAATACTTTAGAGTAAAAAAGTATAAAAAATACAAATAATACTTTAATATTAGATTTCATCTAATTTTCCTTTTTAATTAATTTGGTAAAATTTTAACATAATTAAATAAATTAAATGTTAAAATATTTTTTTATATTAAAAAATATTAGATTTCAGGAAGAGAGACTTATGGAAATAATTGATTACATTTCATTGTATTGGTTAATTATCAAACTAATGACCTTTTTTACCGTCATTATTTTGTTTATTAGTGGTGCAGATGATTTTTTTATAGATGTATATTATTGGATACGAAGGGGATTTAAATCTTCTATTGGGGAAGAGAAATATCCTAATATATCTACCCAAGAGCTTATAAATCATCCAGAGAAACCTTTGGCACTTATGGTTCCTGCTTGGGATGAGGCTGTTGTCATTGAGAAAATGTTGCTCAATACACTCAAAACATTTCAATATAAAAACTTACATATCTTTGTAGGAACATACCCTAATGACCCTGCCACACAAGAAAAAGTAGATAAAGTAACAGCCATACATCACAATGTCCATAAAGTAATAAACAAAACCCCTGGTGGAACAACAAAAGCTGATTGCTTAAATAATGTTATTAATTATATATTTGAATATGAAAAAGCATCAGATATTGAGTTTACAACCATAACATATCATGACTCTGAAGATATTGTCCACCCTATGGAGTTAAAACTTGCTAACTACATGATAGGCACAGAGAGTAAAGATTTGATGCAAATTCCAGTTATGCCCTTAACGACCAATCCTCTCAATTTCAATGGTACACACTATCAAGATGAGTTTATTGAGACAGGATTTAAAGATATGTTGGTTAGAGAGAGTATCTCAGGATATGTGCCAAGCTCTGGTGTTGCTACCTCATTTAGTAAAAAAGCCATTGCTACGCTCTCACGACTCAATAATGGTATCGTCTTTAACACCAAAAGTCTAACAGAAGATTATGATATTGGCTACAGACTTTTAAGTGAAGGATTAAACCTTGCTTTTGTGACCTTTCCTGTTAAAGTTACCAAAAAAGTCAAAACTTGGTATGGAACAGTTGAAGAGAGAGAGGTTGAGGAGTATATCGTCTCCAAAGGGTACTTTCCTACTAAATTTCTACAAGCTTATCGACAAAAATCAAGATGGATGGTTGGTATTATTTTTCAAGGAAATAGAGATATTGGTTGGCCAAAAGGTTTAGGGCTAAAATATATCTTATATCGTGATAGAAAAGCCATATTTACCCACCCTGCTAATCTTTTTGCTTATATTATAATGTTTAATTTAATTTATTTATCATTAACTTATCATTTTAACGATGAAGCTTGGCATTTTCCAGAGTTTATTCCAGAAGATAGTTGGCTATGGATACTTATCTATTGTAATGCTATTTTTTTAATGAGTCGATTTTTTCATAGATTCTATTTTGTCAATAAATTTTATGGATTCTCTTCAGCCATATTGAGTATTCCTCGACTTATTTGGGGAAATATTGTCAATCTGTTTGCATTGGTTCGTGCCTTTTCTCAATATAGAGATAGTAAAAAAGGCACGGTGAAAAAAGAGGTTAAATGGGATAAAACAGACCATGAATTCCCAGATGAAATAGAAATTACAAAGGTTGCCTAAATGAGATATTTATGTATTATATTACTACTATTAAACGCTACGCTTTATGCTAATCCACTCAATAATGCCTACTCAAAAATAACTCAAGAGTACAAAGAGTTTAGAACCTATCCAAGAATTAATAAAGCCCAAGTATTAATAGACGATAAAAAAGAGACAGAGGCAAAAGTACTATTGTTAAAAGCTTTAGAGATTGATAAAGATAATAAACGTGCCATTAATCTACTACTCCACATCTGCATAAAAGAGCAAGATACAATCTGCATAGAAAAATACTCTCATCAATCAAAAAGTGCTGAAGTTGGATATTTCTATAAAGATAAAGCCCAAAAGGAGATAGAAAAAGAGAACTATAAAGGTGCCATAAAATTTTCTAAAAAAGCATTAAAATATAAAATAAAAAGTAGCGATAGAAAATTTATAAACTTAATGTTATTTAAATCCTATCTCAAATCAAATCAATATAGTGAAGCAGACAAACTCATAGATAAAGAGAATAGTAACCTCTATAACCTTTTTAGATGGTCAAAGATTAGTCATAACATAAAAGAGAAAAAATATGCCTACTCTTTGGCTAAAGAGTTACCCAATAAATTAAAATATTTAAAATGGAAAATAGAACTACTCATAGAACTCAAAAATTATACCCAAGCTTCAAAAGAGCTAGAGACGCTCAATAAAATAGAAGCAACAAAAGAAAATCATGAACAACTTCTCTATATATACTCTCTAACAGGTCAAGATAGTAAAATATTAGAAACGTATCAAAAGAAGCTAAAAAATGGGTGTGATAGATATGCTTTAAAAGCACTCTTACATCACTACCGACACAACAAAAGAAGAAAGCTGTCTATCTTAGAAAAAGCCTATCCTTTTAGTTGTTTAAAATCCAAAGAAAAAATTAATCTATCGCTAGAGTTAATAACACTTTTAAAAGTAAGAAAGCCTAAAAAAGCAAAAAAAATAGCCCAAGAGATAAGTCCAAAAATCAAAAATAAAACAGCACTACTTAATCTTTATCAAAATATTGGGCAAAAAGACAAACTCCTAGAAATACATAAAAAGAGTTTAAAAAGAGGATGTGATAAAACTGCCCTCTATTTTTTATTAGATTATTACAAAAATAATAAACCTAGAACAAAAGAATTATTAACACGTAACTATCCTTATAGTTGCTTATCTCTAGAAAAGCGAACAACGCTCTCTTTGGAACTTATATCTCTTTTAGATGAGAAAGGAGATAAGCATAAAATTGAAAACATTATTAATAGTATTGATAAACGTAATCACTATCTCTATCTCTCTAACTTAGAGAGTAGCTTAGAAAATTATAATAAGACAATAGAGTATGCAGAAAATTATCTAAAAATATATCCAAATAACCCAGAAGCCATTAAAAATATTGGTTATGCCTACTTTAAATTAGGTCAAAAAAATACAGCACAACGCTATCTTATAAAAGCTAGTCAATTAGACCCCAATGATTATGCTCTTTTAAAAAATATTGGCTACTTAGCCATTGAGCTAAAGAACCATAATGTGGCTATTAAATATTGGCATCAATACATAGAAAAAAATAGAGATAAAGAGATTGCACTTGAACTAGCATCTCTCTATTTTTATAAATTACATGACTATAAAAGCACCAACAAAATATTAAATTTATATAAAAAATGGAGTAAAAGCTATTCAGAAGACTATTATGTGTTAAGAGCTAAATTAGCCTATAAAGGAAAAAATTGCCAAAAGAGTTTAAATTACTATAACAAAGCATTAGAGATTAAAAAAGTTGAATATCTACAATATGAGCAGGTTCATCTACTAAAAGAGTGTAAGCAAAACGCCAAAGCAGTTGAATTAATGGAGAAACTTGTCAAAACATATCCTACAAAGATTAGCTACCAAAAAGAGTTAGCCTATATGTATGGTGAAAATAAAAACTATCCTAAAGCAATAGCTAAACTCAAAAAGATAAAAGATAGTGAGCCTAAAAAGGTAGAAAATTACACAACCTTAGCTTATACCTATAAAAAAGTTGGTCAAAAAAAGAGAGCTGTTGATACATTTAAAGAGGCTATTGATAAAAGTGAAAATATAGATAATTCCCAACGAAAAAATATCAAAAGAGAAATTACAAACCTCTCTAAAGATTTCCATTTCTATTCAGTTCAATCAATGCGATTAAACGCTTATAAAGAGCATGGAAATCTATCCCCTATCAATAGTGCAAGTTATAATGGTTTTGGAAACATGCAACTCACTTATCAGCCAAGATTTTTACCTAAAAATACAACACTTTATGCAAATATTTCACATAATCATAAAAATATAACAAAGAGTATTCAACCAAGCATAGGAGTAAGATACAAACCCCTAAAAGATAAAAAAATCTATCTATCAGCAGAACAACTTATCAAAACCAATAAGCATACAAGAAGTGATACGCTTCTTCGTGCCTCATTGGGTATTTCAGGTGAGCCACACGATTCAACACATGAGGAACTATATTTAGAAGGAGCCCATTTTGCTAAAGCAAATAGTAATATTCTTTATGGAAACTATGAGTTTGGGAAAAAGTATAATATAGCAGAGGGGACAACCATTACACCCTATATTACCACAGGTGCAACCTACAACAATGACAATATCCAAAAACAATCCGTAACCAATATGGATATAGGAGCAGGTATTGCTGTTGATATATTATCAGGTGAGAGTCGATATGAGATAGAAAAATACAGAAATAGATTAAAACTAGAAGCGAGGCAAAAATATGCAGGAAACAGCAAAGATAAACAAGCATTACGTTTACAATGGGAGTTTTTTTATTAAAATTTCTACTTTACTTATAATAATATCAGCAACAATATACCTTTATTCAAGCAATCAAGAACCCAAAAAAGCTCCTATTGCTATGGTTTTTTATCAACCACTCCTACAAGATAAAATGGATTGGAATAGTAATTTCAAAAAATTTCATCAAGCAGGAGTAAAGACCATCATTTTACAATGGAGTAAATTTGGTGTTGTTGATTTTCTAAGAGATGACAAATGGTTAAAGAACATACTTCATAATGCACAAAGACATCATATTAAAGTTGTGGTTGGACTTTATGGCGATGATAAATATTTTAAAACTTTAGAAAAAAAAGAGACCAATGTAGAGATATATCTAAATAGTTTACTTCATAAAAATATATTACAAGCTAAAAAGATTTATAAAATAGCTCAAAAATATAACGCTTTTAGTGGATACTATATCTACGATGAGATTGATGATACTAATTTTATAGATAGAAATAAAGAAAAATACTTAACAGCATATTTAAAATCTATGGCAAAATCTTTAAAGAAAATATCTTCACATAGATTATATATCTCTAGTTATTTTTCTCAACATATGCCAATAGATGAGTATATAAATTTCATTTCAAATATTACAAACACTAGATATACCCTGCTTCTTCAAAGTGGAATAGGTGCTAATCTAGTGAATGCTAAAGAGAGTAGTCGTTATATGAAAATATTTTCAAAAAAATTTAAAGGAGCATTTATACCCATAGTAGAGAGCTTCAAGATGAATAAAGGCAAAATCGAAGCAATAGATATAGAGAGTTTAAATAGGCAGATTGATATTTTATCAAAATCTTCCAACAACTCAAAATTAGCCCTCTTCTCTTTAAGATATTTTTTAGAAGATGAGCTATTTACTAACTATTGTGCAAAAAAATCAACAATACGCTGACAAGCTTTTCCATCACCATAAGGATTATGAGCTTTTGACATTTTCTCATAAGCTTGTGGATTAGCTAAAAGCTTTTGAGCCTCGTTAAAAATTAAATCACTATCTACCCCTACAAGCTTAACAGTTCCTGCTTCAAGTGCTTCTGGACGTTCGGTTGTATCTCTCATCACAAGTACAGGTTTCCCGAGTGATGGTGCTTCCTCTTGAACTCCTCCACTATCTGTAATAATAAAATATGCCTTATCCATCAAGTAGATAAACGATTCATACTGCATAGGATTAATTAAATAGATATTTTTTATATCAGAGAGTAACTCATTCACAGGCTTTTGAACATTAGGATTTAAATGAACAGGATAGATAATATTGACATCAGGATTATTTTGAGCAATCTCTTTTAAGCCTTTACAGATATTAATAAATCCTTGCCCATGATTTTCCCGTCTATGCCCTGTAACCAAGATAAATTTAGAATCTAAAGAGAAATCATTATTGGCGACCTCATCTTCAATCCCTTTAACTATCTTATCTCTTAACTCCGTTGAATTCTTAATCTTATCTAATGCCAAATAGAGTGCATCAATAACCGTATTACCTGTTACAATAATATTTGTTGCATCTTTATTCTCTCTCAATAGATTCTCTTGACTTGTTACCGTTGGAGCAAAATGATAATTTGCTAACACACCTGTTATCTGACGATTTGCTTCTTCTGGCCATGGGGAATATATATCCCCTGTTCGTAATCCTGCCTCTACATGTGCTACTTTAACCTGTTGATAAAAAGAGGCTAACGCTGTTGAAGAAGTCGTGGTAGTATCGCCATGTACAAACACAACATCTGGTTTAAAATCAAGTAAAACATCTCTCACTCCCAAAAGAACGGAAGCAGTAATATCATATAAATCTTGCCCACCCTTCATGATGTTTAAATCATAATTAGGTTCAATCTCAAACAAATCCAAAACTTGGTCAAGCATCTCTCTGTGTTGTGCTGTTACACAAACTTTGGTCTCAAACTCATTAGCATTTTTTTGAAATTCTTTAACCAAAGGAGCCATCTTTATAGCCTCTGGACGTGTTCCAAATACTATTAATATCTTTTTTTTCACATTTAATCCTGTTATATTTTATTGTAAATAATTTTACACTATTTTTTATCTATATAGCTTGAAATATTTAAACTATCCAACATAAAAATATTGAACACCTATTTATATATCCTCTCTTTTTACTTCAAAAATCTCCCGACTCTCCACACAATAAGCACTAAGCTTTGCACCTTCAAATGTTTTACCTGAACCTGTATCGACACAGATATGGTTTTTTGCCACCTTAACTTCTGAATGAATTACATGCCCATAAATATTAAATATTGAGGCATCTTCACTCGGTGCTTCTCGATTACTTTGACATATTTGTTTAAATCTTTGAAAATTCTCATCTTTTAAATGCCAATAATCCCCTGCACTTCCGTGTGTCACCACAATGGGTAAATCATAGCCCTCAAACGTACCTAATTCTAAATAGCAAGGCAAGGAGGCTATCCATGCCAAATCCTCTTTTAACTGCTCTATTATAGATGGATTGTCTATGATATAAACCTCATCATCTATCTCATCTGTTACTAATCCATAAGAGAGTAAAGTCTCTGTGCCATTAAGTCTGCTCCAATTTTTTTTACTTTTATCTTGTCGATATAGCTCAATAGCCTCTAAAAAGAAGTTTGCATTATCTAAAATATAACACTCGTGATTTCCTTGAACTACTGCAAAAGCATTGTTTCTTACAAACGCTATAACCTCTCTACTTTTAGCCCCTCTATTGATTAAATCTCCTACAAATATAAGCTTTGCGTCTTGTGGTAGTTTAGCGACTAAAGCCATCAACATATCAAACTCTCCATGAACATCTCCTATAATGTAGTGTTTTGGCTTCATATGTATCTCCTATTTTGACATAATCATATATTAAATATCTTAACCAATAGTTAATAAAAAATATTGCTTATGTTATAATTCCTAAAAAAGAGCTACTTTGACTACTTTTCAAGCATTACCACTACCTCAAGAACTATTGGAAAATTTACACTCATTAGGCTATGAGAAACCTACTCCCATACAAGCACAAACCATTCCTTTGCTTCAAGCCAACAAAGACCTTATTGCACAAGCAAAAACAGGTTCAGGAAAGACACTTGCTTTCTTGTTACCACTCATTTTAAAGTTAGATGCCCAAGAACATTTTCCTCAAGCCCTTATTATTGCTCCTACGCGTGAGCTTTGTGAACAGATTGCAGGAGAAGCCAATAAATTGGCACGCTACAAAAAAGATGTTAAGGTCATTACACTTTATGGAGGAACTTCGCTTAGAACACAAGTTGCTTCATTGGAAAAAGGAGCAGACATACTCATCGGAACGCCTGGGCGACTGCTTGACCATTTTTCACGCGAAACCATTCACTTAGGTCAAATTAAAACGCTTATTTTAGATGAAGCAGACCGAATGCTCGACATGGGTTTTGCTGATGACATTTTAAAATTGGTCTCAAACTTACCTAAAGAGCGACAATCTATTTTGTTTTCAGCGACCTACCCTGAAAATATTGACAAACTTACCAAAGTCATTTTAAAAAATCCTACCGAGGTGAAAATAGCATCTAAAGAGAAAGAGGTTGCCATTGAGGAGTTTGTTTATAAAGTTGAAGAGAAAGACAAAGCCCTACTGACAACGATCAAACATTTTCAACCAAATTTGGCATTAATCTTTTGTAATACCAAAGTTAAAACAGCTGAAGTCTCAGATATGCTTCATGACAAGGGTTTTGATGTTGCCACCCTCAATGGTGATTTAGAGCAGTATGAACGCCAAGAGATGCTTTTACAATTTGCCAATGGCTCTTTACCTGTGTTAGTGGCGACAGATTTAGCAGCTAGAGGACTAGACATTGAGGGGATTGATTTGGTTATTAACTATGATGTGCCTATGAAAACAGAAGATTATACACACCGTATAGGTAGAACGGGACGTGCTGACAAGTCGGGCTTAGCTGTGACACTTTGTGATGCTTATGGTCTGCGTAAGCTCGGTGAAATAAAACCTGAACTCAATACCCAAAACATAGCAAGCCTCACGCCAAACAAAAACTTCTATATGCAAGGAGAAGTAGCAACACTCCGCATAGATGGTGGGAAAAAGAAAAAAGTACGTGCAGGGGATATTTTAGGAACACTGTGTAAAGATATTGGCATTGAGAACAAAGATATTGGAAAAATCAATGTTTATCAAAAAAATGCTTATGTGGCTATCAAAAAAACAGTGATTAAAAAAGCATTTAATGGCTTAAAAAATGGAAAGATAAAAGGGAAAAACCTACGTGTTTGGTGGCTTGATTAGTCACTTTGTTCTAAAAGCTCAGTATCAATCGTTTCTTCTTCATTGTTTTTTGCCCCACTTTTACCTGCAAGAAGCATTTGATTGTTAAGCTGACTCGATTCAAAATAGGTTTTTTCTAACTCTAAATTTTTCAACTCTTCTTCTAGCTCTTTGACTAAAGCCAGTTTAGGGGCAAGTAGATTAACTTGGTTAATACGTTCAAGCTCCATATTAAGCAAAGTGAGTTCTTGCTCCTCTATCTCTGATAACAACTCTTGAAGCTCATGCTCTTTTTGGGTAAGTAGTTTTTCATATTGTTCTTTCTCCATAGAAGCTTTGTACTCATTTTGCAACTCATACAAAGAGTCAATTTTCTGAGTAAACTTAACATTTAATTTGTCAATAAAATGCTCTTCATAGGTTAAACTCGTTTCCAAAGCATTCACTGCTTGTTCATCGACAAGAAGTGTCTCTTTTTTTGTTGCGATTTTATTTTTAACGATTTCAATTTGAAGATTTAATTTAGAGATGCCTTCTTTATAGAGTGACATATTTTCTTTATAACGTGTATCAATCTCTTGGATTTTACCAATAAAGTCTAATTTAGGACTATCGTGGGCATCTATTTTTTCAGGTAAATTCATGCTCAAAGACCTAAGTTTACTCTTTTAAGTTGTCGTTCTCTTCTGTTTTGTGCAGTTTCAATTTTTAAGACAACTTGACTCTTTAAACCCTCTTTTGCTTTTGTTTCTAAAGATTGAATGGTATGCTCTAGTTCTAAAATACGCTTTTCTACTTCATGTTCACGGTCAATTTTTTTTAATTCAGCTTCATACGCATACTGACGCAATGTTTTTATCTTTTCATCTTTTTCATTTATCTGCGTTTCAGAGACTTTCAATGCTTTTTTATATTTTTGCATAAAAAAGGTCAATAGTAAACTAATAAACAGTAAAAGAGCAATAGCAATAAAATAACTTTCATCTGCTAAACTGTATAACTTATCTTCCATTGTACGCGTCCTTTATGAAAATTATTCGCTAAATGCACCAACAGAAGTAAGGTGTTCATAACGTTTCTCTAACATCTCTTCTATGGTTAATTCTTTTAATATTTTTACTTGCTCTAAAAAATAATCTTTTAAAATTTGAGCAGATACTTCTTTGGTTCGATGTGCCCCAATAAGAGGTTCATCTAAAATATCATCAATTAGACCGTGTTCAATTAAATCATCAGGCGTAATCTTAAGTGCTTTAGCTGCTTGCTCAACTTTTTGAGGGTCATTCCAAAGAATAGCAGCACACCCTTCTGGAGAGATAACGGCAAACACAGAATAACGCATCATTGCCAACTTATCAGAAACACCAATCGCCAATGCACCACCAGAACCACCCTCTCCAATAACCACAGAAATCATAGGAACTTTAATATTGGTAAATTCAAAAAGATTTTTAGCAATCGCTTCACTTTGCCCACGCTCTTCAGCCCCAAGCCCAGGATAAGCACCTGGAGTGTCTATAAGCATAAGCACAGGAATGTTAAACTTTTCTGCCAATCGTACTGCACGAAGTGCTTTACGATAACCTTCAGGATTAGGCATACCAAAATTTCGTTTGAGTTTATGCTTTGTTCCACGTCCTTTTTGCTCACCAATCACCATGGTTTTTTGACCACCAATGTAACCCATATAACATAAAATGGCAGGGTCATCACGAAACGCTCTGTCTCCATGAATTTCATAAGCATCTTCCATAATAGAACGAATGTAATCTAAAGCATACGGTCTATCAGGGTGACGTGCAAGTTGAAGCTTCTGATAGTCTGAAAGTCCTTTCATACTTTTAGAAACTTCTTTTTCCAAATCGTTTTCTAAAGATTCAATTTTAGCTTCATCTTTTTCTGCATAAGCAGAATCCAGCTCTTCTTGGATCTGCTCTGTCTTTTTTTCAAACTCTAAATAAGTTGCCATAGATTGCCCTTAGATTTTCTTGAAGATAACCACACCATTAGTTCCACCAAAACCAAAAGAGTTACTCATAACTACATTAAGTTCTGCATCACGTACACCATTACTTACATAGTCTAGGTCACAATTTTCATCTTTTGTTGTATAGTTAATTGTTGGAGGAAGTTTTCCATCACGCATTGCCATAAGAGAGACAACAGCTTCAATCGCTCCAGCTGCTCCCAAACAGTGTCCAATTTGACCTTTAATTGAACTCATTGGAGGACAATTTTCAGCACCACCAAAAAGCTCTTTAACGGCTGCTGTTTCATTCTTATCATTTGCAGGAGTAGAAGTACCATGGGCATTAATATAATCAACTTTTACATCACCTGCCATTCTCATCGCTGCTTTCATAGCACGTAATGGACCATCTACCACAGGAGTGGTAATATGGTTAGCATCACCACTTTCACCAAATCCTACTACTTCAGCATAAATTTTAGCACCACGAGCCACAGCGTGTTCATACTCTTCAAGAACCAATGCTCCAGCACCCTCACCCATGACAAAACCATTTCTATCAGCATCAAAAGGTCGAGAAGACTCTTTTGGATTTTCATTATTGGTACTTAATGCTTTCATTGAAGCAAATCCACCAATCCCTGCCCCACAAATCGCCGATTCAGCACCCACAACAAGCATAACATCTGCGCCATCAAGCATAATGGTTTTTGACGCTTCAGCAATGGCATGTGTTCCAGCGGCACAAGCAGTAACAGAGGAGAGATTTGGACCTTTAATGCCATGTTCAATTGAAACAAATCCACCTAACATATTGACAAGAGAAGAAGGAATAAAAAATGGAGAGATACGTCTAGGTCCACGTGTTTCACAAACTACAGAGTTTTTCTCAATATTAGGTAAGCCACCAATTCCAGAAGCAGAGGAGATACCAAAACGTTCTCTATCTACACTCTCCCCAATATTAGCATCTATTATGGCTTCTTTACTCGCTTTAAGTCCAAGATGAATAAATCTATCAGCTTTTTTAACTTCTTTTGCGTCCATCACTTCACTAGGATCAAATCCAATAATTTCTCCTGCGATTTTTACAGAAAATTTTTCAGCATCAAAAAGTTCAATCTTTTTAATACCACATTCACCATTTAAAATGGCAGAAAATGAACTCTCTTTGTCTTGACCTACACTGTTAATCATTCCTAGACCAGTAACTACAACTCTTCTCACTCTATCTCCTATGCTCTTTTAAGATATATATCAAACTACTACTCTTCTTAGAATAGCTTGATATATAGTTTAAATATTAAAGGGCAGACACACAAGTCTGCTCCTATGATTATGCTTGAATATTTTCAATAAATTTAATTGCATCATTTACAGTTGCAATTTTTTCAGCATCTTCATCTGGAATCTCAATATCAAATTTTTCTTCAAGTGCCATTACAAGTTCAACAACATCAAGGCTATCTGCTCCAAGATCTTCTACAAATTTAGACTCTTCTTTTACTTCATCTGCATTTACGCTTAGTTGTTCAACCACAACTTCTTTTACTTCATCAAATAGTGCCATAACACTCTCCTAATATTTTAATTTATCCCAAAAGTATAGCAAAATAATATAAAATTACTTCTCATTCCCCTTTTATTCAAGTGCTAAAAGAGAAATATGTGTTTATTTAAATAGATTTAATAAAAAAAAATGGAAAAGATTAAAAGCCTTACAAACAGAGAAACACATAAATAAAAAATAGTTATTTATATAATGTAAGTATATATTTTACTGATTATAACTAATAATCTCCTTAAGAAAAAGCAATTACACAATTATTTTGATTTTTTCAAAATAATAATTATTTTTTTAAAATATCGTCTAAAAACGCTATTGGCGTATTTGAAAACATAAATAAAGAATGAATTTATAAAATTATTCTTTATTTTAAGGTTTACAAGGTATTATTTCGAAATTTTTTAAAAAGGCTTTAAACACATGATGAAACATTTAAAAACATTTTTTGTTTTAACATATTCACTATTTGCATTCGATGATGCATATTTAAATATGATTAAAGATGAAATGCAGAAAAGTGATGTTCAACCCGTAACTTATTCGTTACCAAAACCCAATCACCCCAAGAAACTTAATGTTCAAAAAAGTGAACTATCGACCCCTGTTATGATTACAGATGACAAAGTTGTAACCATTAACAAAAAAATTAAAAGTCCTAAAGATATTAAAATCTTTACCTCTAATGAAGTTGAACCTATCAACTACACCAACACCATCTCATTAAACAAATTGCAAGTTTCAGAAAAAAAACAAAAATTCTTTAACATGATTTTACCAGCCATTTTAATCTCTAAAGAGAATTTAAGATTAAAAAGAGAGAGAGTTCTCTCCTTAATCAATACTCCTTTAGAGAGCATGGCAAATAGTGACATCAGTTTTTTAGAAGCCCTTTATAAAAAATACAAAACCCATGACATTAGAGATTTAGCCAACCGATTAAAAACACACCCTGTTAGTATTGTCCTCGCACAAGCAGCCATTGAATCGGCTTGGGGTGAATCAAGATTTTTCAAAAAAGGAAATAACATCTTTGGTATGTGGTCATACAACAAAAATGAACCTCGAATGAAAGCACGTAAAAGTAGAAATGGAAAAGCCATTTATGTTAAAAAATATGCTTCTATTGCCGATGCTGTTGATGACTACTTTGCTATTATTGGTCGTGGTGCTTACAAAAGCTTTAGAAAGCAAAGAAGTATTACCGATAACCCTTTAGTTTTGGTAAATTACTTAGTAAACTATTGTGAACTAGCAAACTATCCAAGTAAACTAAAAAAGTTTATTGTAAAAAATCAACTACGAAAGTTTGATAAATTTAAATTAACGGCTATTTATTAAATATTTTAGTCGGTTTTAACCGACTGGCTAAAACTCTTTAGCT
This sequence comes from Campylobacteraceae bacterium, assembly GCA_026985655.1. GTDB lineage: Bacteria > Campylobacterota > Campylobacteria > Campylobacterales > Sulfurovaceae > UBA1140. The sequence continues at coordinate 17,066 of JALSQB010000028.1, forward strand.
AAAATACCCCTATGAGAATAGACCTACACAACCACACTACCCGATGTAATCATGCCAAAGGCTCAATGCAGAGCTACATAGAACGTGCCATTGAATTGGGCATTGACATTTATGGTTTTTCAGAACATGCCCCCATGGATTTTGATGAACATTACCGTTTAAAATTTGATGAGATGATGCTTTATACAAATGAAGTAAAAGAGTTACAAGAAAAATATAAAGACGATATTAAAATTCTTCTTGGTTATGAAGTCGATTATTTAAAAGGTCATTTAGACCAACGTGTTTTAACTGCCAATGTCGATTACCTTATTGGTTCTGTACATTTTTTGGGCGAGTGGGGATTTGACCACCCAGACCATAAAGATGAATATAAAAATAGAGATATAGACCAAATTTGGCAAGAGTACTTTGACAACATAGAAGCGATGGCAAAAAGCAATCATTTTGACATAGTCGGTCACTTAGACCTCATAAAAATTTTTAACTTTATGCCTAAAAAAGATATTCGTCTCCTTGCTAAAAATGCTCTCAAAGCCATTAAAAAGTCAAATATGGTCATAGAACTAAACACAGCAGGAGTGCGTAAACCATGTAAAGAGATTTATCCTAGTCCCTCTTTGCTTGAAATGGCGTATGAACTTAACATTCCCATTACCTTCTCTTCTGATGCACATGCCATAGGTCAAGTAGGCTATAAATATGATGAAGCCTCTACACTGGCTAAAAATATAGGTTATCGCCAAGCTGTTACTTTTAATCAACGTGAAAAAGAAATGATTACTTTTTAGGCATTAACGTTATCACTTTTATAAAAATCTTTGATACAATCATTGCAACTTATAATTTTAGGAGACAAACAAATGGGTAAATTTGTAAACGGTGTAGATGAATTTTTTACATTTTGTAATGA
>JALSQB010000029.1 GCA_026985655.1 Campylobacteraceae bacterium
AAAAAGTGACCATAGAAGATGACTTACCCACCGATGAAGTGATGAACATGGTGGAGAAAAAGCTCTATGAGATTACCCAAAACTCCACCTCTGAAGATTTTAGAGAGTCCAAAGAGATAACCCTTTCGATGATAGAAGAGATTAACCGTCTAAAAGCCTTGGGTAATTCTAAACTGCTTGGGATTGACACAGGATTTCATAACCTCAATGAGAAAACACAAGGGTTTGGTAAAGGGGATTTGGTCATTATTGCTGCACGACCTGCGATGGGAAAAACATCGCTAGTTTTAAACATGACCCAAAAAGCCATAGAGAGAGGGGAAGGTGTAGCCTTTTTCTCACTTGAAATGCCAGCTGAACAGTTGATGCTTAGGTTACTTTCTACGGAGACTTCTATTCCTTTGCAGAAGCTACGAGTAGGGGATTTGACCGATGATGAGTGGTCTAACCTTTCAAAAGCATCTGATAAAATGGCAGGGCGTAAGCTCTTTGTAGATGATGGAGGAATGGCAACCATTCACCATGTTCGTTCAAAACTTCGTAAGCTAAAAGCAAAACATCCTGAGATTACCATGGCGATTATTGACTATTTACAGTTAATGAGTGGGGACAGTTCAGAGGGACGACAACAGGTTATTTCGGAGATTTCTAGGGGCTTGAAGCAGTTGGCTAGGGAGTTGGAAATTCCTATTTTGGCACTTTCACAGCTCAACCGTGGAGTGGAGAGTCGAGATAACAAGCGTCCGATGCTCTCTGACCTTAGAGAGTCTGGCTCCATCGAGCAAGATGCCGATATTGTAATGTTTGTCTATCGTGATGATGTCTATCGTGAGGCGGCTGAAAAAGAGCGTGAGATGAAAGCCAAAGCAGAGGGAAAAGAGTATGAAAATAAATTTCAGAACAAACCTGAAGAGGATACCGAACTGATTTTAGGAAAACACAGAAATGGACCTACTGGAACGGTTAGATTACTATTTCAAAAACGATTTACACGATTTGTTGATGCCCATACAGGTGATGCTCCTTTTGAGATAATTTATGATGATGAAAATATGGATACACGAGATTTAGGAAACATAGATTTACCTATGATTTAAGGCTTAGATTGTGCTAGAGAAACCAAAATTTTTTTTGACCCTAAAAGAGTTTTGGCTGACGATGTTTGTTTTAACGCTTTTACTTTTTGCACGTCTTTTTTTTCTCTATCAGGATTATGTAGAATTTAAAGCAAAACCCTTTTATTACACCGATGTTCAAGTGCTTCAAGCGTATGAAAAATACAATGGCGAGGCGTATTATACGATTTTAAAACTCTATGCACCCTCACTGGATTTGAATTTTTTTTCACGCACCAAAATTAGAGCCAAAGAGATAAATGCTAAACTGCGTTTAAAACTTTTTCCTCATAAAAAAATGACTTTTTTTGACTATTTAGGTACTTCATTTATGTTCTCTAAAGTCAATAAAATTTATGAAGATGAAGAGAATCTTAAAAGTGATGCTTTAATTTTTGTTGAAAAACAACACGACAATGAAATGATAGCCTCTTTTTACAAAGCCATCTATTTTGCAACCCCTTTAGATAAAACTTTGCGTAAACAAGTCTCCTCTTTGGGCATCAGTCATCTCATTGCTTTAAGTGGATTTCATTTGGCAATTTTGTCAGCATTACTTTTCTTTTTGTTGCGTCCTTTGTATCGCTTTTTTCAACAACGATATTTTCCCTATAGATTTGATTTGTATGATATGGGGTTTTTTATTTTACTCATTTTGGCTTGGTATGTTTGGTTTGTAGATGCTCCACCCTCTTTAGTTCGCTCTTATGCGATGATGGCTGTTAGTTGGTTGCTTTTAATTTTGGGAGTGGAGTTATTGAGTTTTACTTTTTTAATGAGTATTGTGTTACTGCTCTTAGTAATCTTCCCAAAAATGTTGCTCTCTTTGGCTTTTTGGCTTTCAGTTTCTGGGGTATTTTACATTTTTTTACTGCTTAAACATTTTTCAAAGTTCAATAAGTATGCCATGACACTCTTTATTAGTTTTGGTATTTTTCTCTTAATGTTACCCATTGTGCATTTGGTGTTTCCTGTTGTCAATCCGTGGCAACTAAGCTCACCTTTTTTGTCTTTGGGATTTTCGCTCTTTTATCCTCTTTCTATGAGCTTGCATTTGCTTGGTGTAGGTAATTTATTTGATGCATTATTGGTAAAACTTTTTACATTAAGCACTAATGAACATACTTTTTTATTGCCTCTAAAGTATGGCATTTTATATCTTTTCCTCTCGTTGTGGGCGAGTTATTCTAAAAAGATTTTTTACCTGCTTTTAGTTTTATCTTTTGCTTTTACTATTTGGCTCTTTATGGGCTTTTGGGTATGATGTTTTTATGAATAATTTTGAAAAATTTAAAGCCTATCCTCTTACTTATGGTCTGATTATTATTAATGTGGTAATATTTATTATTCCTCAAATCTTTAGTTCTTTTTATGAACCTTTCTATCAAGCTTATGCACTCAATGACTATTGGGCAATTTTTAAAGCAGAGTATTATCGTTTTATTACGGCTATTTTTTTACACTCTAGTATGATGCACCTTATGATGAATATGCTATCGTTGTATATGGTAGGACGCATGGTTGAGAAACTTTTCTCTAAAACAGCCTATTTGAGTATCTACTTTTTAACAGCATTTTTGGGAAGCATGTTCTCCTTATATATGCATACCAACACTTGGGGTGTAGGAGCTAGTGGGGCAATCTTTGGACTCTTTGGTGCTTTGGCAGGATTTGCTTTTTTTCATAGAAATACTATGAAAAATCAATTCATGGCATTTATGAAAGATTTTGGGATAATTTTACTGATTAACCTTGCCATTGGGTTCATTTTCCCCTCCATTGATGTTTCTGCTCATGTGGCTGGTCTGCTAAGTGGGATAGTGGGAGGTTATATGTTGGCTAAAAATGCTAAGTTTTTGTGGGCTTATTGGGGTTTGTCTATTTGTCTATTGGTCTTTAGTTATTTTGAACTGGCTTTACGATTTTCTCCATATGGTATGTAGTTTAAGGAGTGTTTAAAAAAGGAGGTTTTAAATGCTTACCACTAAGAAGTGGTAAGTCATCTTCTTAATGATTTGCTGCTGCAGCTGCTGCGGCTTGTTGTCTAACTAATGCTTCACAAACTGAAGTTTCTGCCATTGGTAAACTTGGATCATCTGGACAAATTTCAGCCACATCTACACAATCTGGACATTTTTTAATCTTTGGTTTGTAACATCTGCTTGGAGCAGGTGCTGGTTTAGCCATAACGGGTGCTTCAAATTTAGTAACAACTTGCACGGGGATAATATCTCCTCCTGCAAATAGAGCAGTTCCTGCGATCATTAAACTTAGTAGTAATTTCATCTAGTTTATCCTTTTATGTTTTTGATATAATCACTCTATCACTTTTTAACTTAAATAATTAAGAATAATTTCCATTAACTTTTCATTAACTTATGAATTTAGGAAGTTGCTATAATAAACCCAATAAAAAAAAATAGGATATGTTAAATGTCTCTTTGTAAAATTTGTAATAATCTAGGAAGCCCCATAGCAGATGTTAAAAAAAACTTATGCTATTATCGTTGTAGTTCTTGTGGATTTGTTTGGCTTGACAATCAATTTATGCTCAATGCAAAAGAGGAAAAAAAGAAATATGACCAACACAATAATAGTTTAGAAAATGAAGGTTATGTTCAGATGTTTGAAGACTTTATAGAGATGGCTATTGTGCCTTATCAAGAAAATATTCACAGCATATTGGATTTTGGTTCAGGACCAGAGCCTGTACTCTCACAGCTATTAGAACGTAGAAGTTTTAAAGTAGATATTTATGATTTATATTATGCCCCTACAAAAATATATGAAAATAAAACATATGACCTTATTACCTCAACGGAAGTATTTGAACATCTCTCAAAACCTTTAGAAGTTTTATCACTTTTAGCCAAGCATTTAAATCGCCATGGCTATATGGCTCTAATGACAAAGTTCCCACCTAAAGATGATACAGAATTTTTGGCTTGGTGGTACAGAAGAGACCCCACACATATTAGCTTTTTTACGCCACAGAGTTTTGAAATAATGGGCAAAAAAACAGGTTTGAAAGTTTTGAAAACCATCAATGAAAATGTCGTAATTTTTCAAAAAAAGTAATATCATCATAGGAAGAATAAAGCATCTTTAACGCAAAAATAGCTATGATTTCAGCACTAGGAGAATCTCAATGAAATTTGTATCCATCGTTATGGGAAGTAAGAGTGACTATACTATTATGAGTGAGTGTGCCGAGACACTTAAAAAATTTGGTGTACCGTATGAACTCATTATCTCATCTGCTCACAGAAGTCCTGAACGAACTAAAAATTATATTAAAGAAGCAGAAGCCAAAGGTTCTCAGGTATTCATAGCCGCTGCTGGCATGGCAGCCCATTTAGCAGGTGTTTTAGCAGGAACAACAACTAAGCCCGTTTTAGGAGTACCCATGGAAAGTGGACCCCTTAATGGAGAAGATGCACTATTAAGTACCGTGATGATGCCAGCAGGTATGCCAGTAGGCACAGTAGCCATTGGTAAAGCAGGAGCTGTAAATGCAGCCTATTTAGCCATTCAGATTATGGCACTCCAAGATGATGAGTTAAAAATAAAACTTCAAGAAGACAGAATCAGCAAAGCCAAAAAAGTTGAGTTGGATTCTAGTACTGTTGAAGTTATTTTGTAGAATCCAAAGGTAAATAA
>JALSQB010000030.1 GCA_026985655.1 Campylobacteraceae bacterium
CAAGATATTTTTGAGACAAAGTTTCACTCTAATCAAGAGAAATTTATGGAGTTTATTGTCTCTTTTATTCAAGACAATAAAAAAATAGTAGATAACTATTTCCATAAAAATAACAAACCAATTTTTAAATATAAGAAATTAAACCCAATGGAGAACTACTATAAACTATCGGTTGATGAGAGCGAAAAAGAGATGACCAATCCCTTTAAAGAGATTGAAGATTCGGTTACTTTTGCAAAAAAACTACGAGAGAATTCATATAGATGATACTGCTTGATACAAATATCTTGATAGAGTATTGCATTTTAATGCACCACAATAAATCTTAAATATGATAAATATAAGTCAAGAATTTTTGTTCAAACTCTTTGGCAGGAATGGCTTGACTACATAGATAGCCTTGGTATGAGATAGAAGTATCAAATTCAAGAAGTTTCTCTCGTTGTCCCTCTGTTTCTAAGCCTTCAATAATAATTTTGTACTCAAACTGTTTTCCAATGGCAATAATACTTTGAACCAAGGCTTGACTGTCTTCATTTGTTAAAATGTCATCAATAAATGTTTTGTCTATTTTTAAGACTTTAAAGGAAAACTTTTTCAGATAAGAGAGTGATGAGTAGGCTGTTCCAAAATCATCAATGCTACACTCTATTCCTTTCTCTTTTAGATTTTGAATAATAGTATAAGTGTTTTCAAAATTATCTAAAAGTGTTGTTTCGGTGAGTTCTAGTTTTAAGAGCTGTGGATTGACTTTTCCTTTTGTTAAACATGCATCTAGTTGCTCTACAAAATTTGCTTCATTGAGTTGTCGAGCATTAATGTTAATGGAGATATATTCAAAATTAATGATTTTGGCTTTTTTCCAAACATAGAGTTGCCGACATACCTCTTTGGCTACCCACCAACCTACCTTTGTAATGAGTCCTGATTCGGTTGCCATAGGAAGAAATTGATTTGGCATAATTAGACCTTTAGTCGGATGATTCCATCGAACTAATGCTTCAATGGCATTGAGTGTATTGTTACTGAGTGAGACAATAGGCTGATAGTAGAGTTCTAGTTCTCCATTACCAATAGCACTTTTTAAGTCATGTTGTAGTGCCGTTAGTTCGCGTTGCTTAATATCTAAAGACTCATCATAAAAACGAATATTGTTTAAGCCTTCTCTTTTAGTTTGATACATGGCCATATCTGCTTGACGGATAATCTGTTCTGTATCTTTTGAGTTAGGTTCAATTAGAACAATTCCTATGCTTGTTGTCATAAAAAGGTCTAAACCCTCAATATAAAAAGCAGAATGAAATAGCGACTGAATATCTTTAGCAACATTTTTGGCATGGTCTTTTGCTTGGCTATGTTTTTGAGTAGAAAAAGGAACAAGCATAATAAACTCATCACCACCAATACGTGAGATATATTTCTTTTCTAGTTCTAAGCTTTGTAGTCTAGTAGCTACTTCCACTAAAAGTTTGTCGCCCACAATATGACCGAAGGTGTCATTGATTTGTTTAAAATGATTTAAATCCATGTAAAATAAAAAAGAGTAAGCATCTTGATGATCTTTTTCTTGTATTAAATTTTTCATATACTCTTGGTAATCTCTTCTGTTAGGCAAATTGGTCAAAGCATCATGGTGTGAAATGTAATTTATTTTTTCATAATAGTTATGTTCAGCACTCTTATCTTCAATGGTTCCAATGCCACCAATGAGTTCATTTTTATCATTTAGAAGTGAAGAACAAGTCAGTTCAATCCAAATGGCTTCTTGCTGAAAAGAGAAGTTAAACGAACCGATACTCTTTCTTTCCGTAGGTTTTGTTAATACCTCTTCTAATATACGAATAACTTTGGGGTCTTTAATATTTTTTAGGTCAAAATATTTAAGATTTTCCTCTTTTCCAAAGAGCTTTTTAAACATACTATTATGTCGTACTATTTGTAACTGATTATCATAATAAAAAATGCCAACAGGAGCTTGGTTGAGAAGTGCTGAAAGCTTTTTCTCTTTATCCAAGAGCATACTCTTTACGAGATAATAACGTTCTTTACTAATACAATTTTTGTGAAAACTTTGCTTAAAGTATTCTTTTATAGGGTTTAATATCTCTTTCATAATAGGGTATTATATTATAATTTAATTATATATAACATAAAGCGTTTGTTTTTAGTTGAAAATTTAAGATGATTATGTCTATTATATAGAAAATTTTGCTAAAATAGTAGCTTACTAAATAGAGGATATAAAATATGAAAGTATTATTAATAAAAGACGTAAAAAGCTTAGGAAAAAAAGGTGAGATTAAAGAGGTTAAAGATGGCTATGGTCAAAACTTCTTAATTGGAAAAGGTATGGCAAAATTAGCCACACCTGATGTGGTAGAAAACTGGAAAGCTGAAGAAGAACGAAAAGCAAAAGAGTTGAAAGAGACTTTAGCGCGTTTAACACGTGAAGAAAAAGAGTTAGCAGAGAAAAACATTGTCATTACTAAAAAACTCGCTCCTGCTGGAATTCAAGGTTCTGTGGGTAAAGAGGACATTGCTAAAGCGATTAAAGAGCAGATGAATATTGAGATTGACAAAAAAATAGTGGAGCTAAAAAAAGCCCTAAAAACGGTGGGTGAACATAAAGTAGATATTAAGCTAGGTCATGGAATTCATGCCACGGTAACAGTTGAGATAAAGGGAGAAGCGTAGCGTGTTTCATGCAACAACAATACTTGCCTACAAAGGTAAAGACAATGCCGTTATTGGTGGTGATGGACAGGTTAGTTTTGGCGATACCATTTTAAAAGGCAATGCAACTAAAATTCGTTCACTCTATAAAGGTCAAATTCTTGCAGGTTTTGCAGGAAGTACGGCTGATGCTTTTAACCTTTTTGATATGTTTGAAAATATATTAGAAGAGAAAAAAGGGGACATTTTAAAGTCGGTTATTGAGTTTTCTAAGATGTGGCGAAAAGACAAACATTTACGCCAATTAGAAGCGATGATGTTGGTTTTAAATAAAGAGCATATTTTCATCTTAACAGGAACAGGTGATGTGGTTGAACCAGAAGATGGCAAAATTGCGTCCATTGGAAGTGGGGGAAACTATGCCATTTCAGCAGCACGTGCCTTAGACAGACATGGCGACCTTTCGGCTAAAGATTTGGTTAAAGAGTCTTTGACCATTGCAGGTGAGATTTGTATCTACACCAACACAAATATTAAACTATTGGAGCTTTAATTGACAACTGCTATTCCGACTAATCTTACCCCAAAAGAGATTGTCTCTTTTTTGGATAAATATGTAATTGGGCAAGGTAATGCTAAAAAAACCATTGCTGTTGCCTTGCGTAATCGTTACCGACGTTTACAACTAGACCCAGAACTTCAACGTGATGTGATGCCTAAAAATATTTTGATGATAGGTAGCACAGGGGTTGGTAAAACTGAGATTGCACGACGACTCTCAACGATGATGCGTTTACCATTTGTTAAGGTAGAAGCGAGTAAATTTACCGAAGTTGGGTTTGTGGGACGTGATGTTGAGTCGATGATTCGTGACTTAGCAGCCAATGCCTTAGCCTTGGTACGCGAAGAACAAAATGAACTCAATCAAGAGAAGATAGAAGCCTATGTTGAGAACAAAATCATTGAAAAACTTCTTCCTCCTTTACCAGCAGGAGCGAGTGAAGAGAAACAAGCCGATTATGAAGCCTCATTTGCCAAAATGCAAAAGAAGTTTGAAAATGGTGAGCTTGATGAGTTGCTCATAGAAGTTGATATGCCAAATCCACAGATTGATGTGATGGGCGTAGGGGGAAATATTCCTCCTGAAATGGCACAGGTTCAAGAGTCTATTATTAAAGTCATTGGTGGTATGAACAAAAAAGAGAATAAAAAAGAGGTCACTGTTAAAAAGGCAAAAGCCATTTTAGCGCAAGAGGCAAGTTCTGAGCTTTTTGATGAAGAGAAGTTAAAAGAGTTGGCTCTCAAAAAGATAGAAGAGGGGGGAATAGTATTTATTGATGAAATTGATAAAATAGCTGTTCCTGCAAACTCCTCTTCACGACAAGACCCAAGCAAAGAGGGAGTTCAAAGAGATTTACTTCCTATTGTTGAAGGTTCAAACGTGCAAACACGTATTGGTCAAGTTAAAACTGACCACATTTTGTTCATCTCAGCTGGGGCATTTCACCTCTCTAAACCAAGTGATTTAATTCCAGAACTTCAAGGGCGTTTTCCTTTGAGAGTTGAGCTTGATTCTCTTGATGCTGAAGCACTTTATAGAATTTTAACTGAACCTAAAAATTCACTCATTAAGCAATATACGGCACTTTTAAATGTAGAAGAGGTAGAGCTTGTGTTTGAAGAAGATGCCTTACGTGCTATTGCTAAGTATTCAGCAACTGCCAATGAAAAAACAGAAGACATTGGGGCTAGACGATTACACACGATTATGGAAAAAATTGTAGAAGACATCTCTTTTGATGCTGATGAATTTGCAGGTCAAACTGTAACGGTAGATACCAAACTCATTGATGAAAAGCTTGAAAAAGTGGTTGATGATGAAGATACAACAAGATATATCCTTTAAGGATATATCTTTATTTTTTTAATATTTTTACTTTTTTAATATTTTTAGTTTTTTAACGCTTCTAATTCATTATGAATTTGTTCGATGTTTCTTCTGTCCATTTCAAGCTTTTTTTGTGCTAATATAAAGTGCTTTTTAGCGTAATAGCTAGTGATAACAAACAAAATAATGGA
>JALSQB010000031.1 GCA_026985655.1 Campylobacteraceae bacterium
AATTTGGGGTGGCTGCACATTGGAAATATAAAGAGGGCAGAGAAGTAAATCAAAAAGTAAATTTAGAGTGGCTAGAAGCTTTACAGTATCAAAATGATTCTGTTGAAGAGTTTTACTCTTTGGCTAAAGGTGATTTGTTTGTTGATGATATTTCTGTCTTCTCTCCTGCTGGAGACCACTATACTTTACCACGGGATTCAGTCACATTAGATTTTGCGTATGCTATTCATTCAGAGATTGGTGACAGTGCTGTTTCAGCACTTGTCAATAAAAGAAAAGCATCACTCCTTACAACATTAAAAAATGGTGATATAGTACGCATTAATACAGGTGAAGATGCAAAAGTACACTGTTCTTGGGGTGATGCCGTGCGAACTTCTAAAGCCAAAGAGGGGATACGTACAGCGTGTAATGCTAAGCTTAAAGTGTGTAATCGATTAGAAAAAATAAACATTGAAGCCTATCTTGCCCAAAGTGATGGTAGCCCAAAAGAGTTTATTCAAGAGCATTTTAAGATTATTTCAAATCAAGAAGTCAATAAAATAGAGTTTGACTACTGCTGTCACCCTAAGATGGGAGATGAAGTCGTTGCTTTTGTGGAAAACAATGACGTGATTATTCATCATAAGTTATGTCAAGAAGCGTACAAAAAAATGGAAGCTAAAGCACCGATGGTGTCAGTAGATTGGGCAGATGAAAGAACGGTACGTTATCAGCTTATTATCTCGCTTCAAAACCGTCAAGGTATTTTGGCTGATTTATTAAGTAAACTGGCAAAATTAGAGTTAAATGTTTTAAACATTGAACTTGGGATTAAGAGTTCTGATTCAGCAGAGTTTTGTAAACTTGAAGTCGAAACCAAAGAGGAAAACGCTAAGCGATTGGAAGAGAAATTAAATCAAAAATTCAAATTAATCGAAATGATTTCTTTGAAAGATGCTTACAAAAGATAAAATAAACTAGACAAAGGGAGTAGTGATGTCACAAGTAAAAATAGCACTTGATGAGATTAGCCGAGGAACGGCTGAAATTATAGATATGGAACGCATTGAAAAATTGGTAACAAAGTTTTATGAGACAGGGGAGACCTACACCGTAAAAGCTGGATTTGACCCAACGGGTGCAGACTTGCATGTCGGTCATGCTGTTTTGTTTCATAAACTTTCTGTATTTCAAAAACATGGGGCGATTATTCAACTGCTCATTGGGGATTTTACAGCGACCATTGGTGACCCCACAGGTAAATCTGAAACGCGTAAAGTCTTAGATAGAGAGACCATTGTAGCCAATGCGAAAACTTACCAAGACCAACTTTTTTTACTTTTAGATGAATCTAAAACAGAAGTGGTTTGGAATGCCCAGTGGTTAGAAAAACTGGGTGCTAGAGGAATGATTGAACTAACAACAACCTATAATGTAGCCCGTATGTTAGAGCGTGATGACTTTGAAAAGCGTTATAAATCTGGACAGAGTATTTCTGTTTCTGAATTTCTCTATCCCTTGCTTCAAGGGTATGATTCTGTTGCGTTAAAATCAGATGTTGAGATTGGAGGAACTGACCAAAAATTTAACCTGCTTATGGGAAGACACCTCCAACGTGTGTACAATGTAGGAAAAGAACAAGCCGTGCTGATGATGCCTATTTTAGAGGGGCTTGATGGCGTTCAAAAAATGTCAAAGTCTTTAAACAACTACATTGGAATTACCGATGCACCTAAAGACATTTATGGAAAAACACTCTCTATCTCCGATGAACTTATGTGGCGATATTATGACCTCTTATCAGAACGTTCACTTGAAGAGATAGCACAAATAAAAGAAGATGTAGCAAATAGAACCTTACACCCTAAAAAGGCGAAAGAAAACTTAGCTTTGGAGCTAACTACTAGATTTTATAATGAAGAGTTGGCTAATATTGCTAAAAGTGAATTTGATAATGTTTTTAAATCAAATAAAACACCTACTGATATGGAAGAGTTTGAGATGGACAATGGTATTTGGATTTGCCAAGCCTTGGTAGATGCTAAAATAGAACCATCAACTTCTCAAGCACGACGCGATATTAAACAAGGTGGAGTACGTATTGACCAAGAAAAAGTTACAGATGAAAAGATGAACTTAAGTTCAGGTGAATATACTCTACAAGTAGGTAAACGAAAATTTGCAAAAGTAAAGGTAAAGTAGTGGCATTTAAATCTTTTAAAATCGGAAAATACACCATAGAAAAACCAATCATTCAAGGTGGTATGGGTGTTGGAATTTCTTGGGATCAATTAGCAGGGAATGTAAGTTTAGAAGGTGGACTCGGTGTTATTTCAGCAGTGGGAACAGGTGTTTACAAGAAGAGAGCTTATGCTGAAAAGGTCATAGGTAAAGATGAACGCCCATTAGATGCGATTAATTTCTACTCTTATCCTGCCTTACAGAAAATCTTTGACAATGCACGAGAAATTTGTGGAGATAGACCCTTAGCTGCCAATGTACTTTATGCTCAAAGTGACTACAACCGAGTTGTTGAAGATGCGTGTAAAGCAGGTGCGAACATGATTATCACAGGGGCAGGACTTCCTTTAACAATGCCAGAAGCAACTAAGAACTATCCTGATGTTGCATTAGTGCCTATTGTCTCAACAGCAAAAGCATTACGCATTCTTTGCAGACGTTGGAAAAAGACCCATGGACGTTTACCTGATGCTGTCATTGTAGAGGGTCCTTTGTCTGGTGGACACCAAGGCTTTAAATATGATGAGTGTTTCATGGAAGAGAATCAATTGGAAAATATTTTACCTCCTGTGGTAGAAGAGGCGAAAAATTGGGGTTCAATGCCAATCATTGCTGCTGGTGGTGTTTGGGATCATGATGACATTGTCAAAATGATGGAGCTTGGAGCTGATGCTGTCCAAATGGGTACACGATTTATTGGTACTATTGAATGTGACACAAGTGAAGTGATGAAGCAGATGATTATTAAAGCAGAAGCTGATGATATTAAACTCTTTAAATCACCAGTTGGCTACCCTGCACGAGGGATTAACAGCCAATTACATGCAGATATTTTAACCAAAACTGCACCCAAAGTAGCGTGTATTTCAAACTGTGTTGCACCATGTAACCGTGGAGAAGAAGCAAAAATAGTAGGCTATTGTATTGCTGATAGACTTTCAGATGCTTATGATGGTATTGCTGAAACAGGGCTTTTCTTTACAGGAGCTAATGGTTATAAACTAAAAGAGATTATTACAGTTAAGGAATTGATTGATAAACTCATGAATGGAGAATAAACATTTTTACTAAAAAAACTATATATAAATATTTAATAGTAGTATCATCTTTATTGTTTACTACAACGCTTTTTGCAAATAACCATTTTGTAAAAAGTAAAATTACGCAAGCCGAGTTAAAACTCTATTTCTCTTCAGACATAGCACGTGTTACCTCCTTTTCACTGCCAAGTGAAGAGGGTACAACTAAATATGTTTTTGACATTCATGGGGCAACTTTACCTGCTTTAAAAGGAATATCTTCCCATACATTTAGAACCATTAAATCTTTTAGAATTGCTCAAAACTCTCCTGAAAAAATTCGTGTTGTTATTGTTTCAAAGCAAAAACATTTAAATAAATATCATGCTTTTTCAGGAAAATTACTTGCCATACCTTTAATAGATGGACAAAAAGCAACAATTAAGGGGTCTGAAAATAACACTTCAAATACCACAAGCTATTCAAGTAGAAATAAAAAATATATTGTGGTGATTGATGCAGGGCATGGAGGAAAAGACAATGGTGCTTCTTGTGACAACAATAGAGAGAAAAATATTGTTCTCTCTGTTGCTCAAAAGTTAAAGAAAAAACTTATTGCTAAAGGCTATAGTGTCTATATGACCCGAGATGATGACTCTTTTGTTAAACTTCCAAAGAGAACAGAGTTTGCTAACAATAAAAAAGCTGATATTTTTGTCTCTATTCATGCCAATGCAGCCCCTAGTATCAATCTATACAATGGGTTTAAAGGTATTGAAATTTATTATTTATCTCCTGCTAAAACACAACGTGCTAAAGATGCAGCAGCTAAAGAAAATGATGTAATGTTTAAAGGTAAAGATTACTATACAAAAAATGCTTATTTGTCATTAATTAGTAGAGAAAAAATTATTGAATCGCATAAATTAGGTATTGATGTGAGTCACAATATGCTCTCAAATATTAGAACACATTTTGGTAAAGTAGAAAATGCTGGGGTAAAACCTGCTAATTTTTGGGTATTGGTTGGGGCGCAAATGCCTGCAATATTGGTTGAAGTAGGTTATATCACTAATCCACAAGAGGGTGAAAATCTCAAGAATGCCTATTATCGAACGCTTTTAGCTGAAGGAATCTCTGATGGAATTGAACATTATTTGAAAAATAAATAGGTTTTCATATTTGCGACTAACTTTAAGCTTATAATTACTTAACAAACTTAAAGGAATCAATTATGAAAACACTTTCAACAAATGTTATTTATCTATTATCTAAATCTTCAAGACCAGTAGCTAAGCATACACGCCTTTATCTTCAACGAAAACTTATAGACTTCGTTTAACTCTTTACATTACTTTTGCTATAATTCCTCATAATTTTTTATAGGATATTATATGCAATTTATAGAGACACGTGGTAATGATGGACAAAAAGCACCAAAAGTAAATTTTTCAGAGGCTATCTTAAGCCCAAGTGCCAGTTATGGTGGTATTTATGTACCAGAGTTTT
>JALSQB010000032.1 GCA_026985655.1 Campylobacteraceae bacterium
TTGAGTGAAGCTGAACTCTTAGCCAAACAGCCTGTAATCTTAGAAAACTTTTTAAGCAGTTCAAACTACATTGTCACGCTTGACAGCTTTTTTACCTCCATTTTACGTTCGGCTTCGCTTTACATTGACATTGAACCCGATTTTGTTACCAAAGAGATAGACACTAAAGTCAAAGAGGAGAACTTTTTAGAAGAGGTTCAAGCCAACTCTTTGTTGCACGGTTTGGTAAAACTTGCTTTGAACATTGAAGACAAACGCTTTTTGAAGATGTTTGAACTGATGCAAAACTTTTACAAAATCGACCCACTGTTGCCTGATGCCCAGTATGAACTAAGCTCCACGGTGGAGCTTGAAAATGCCATTGATGTTTTGCGTGAAGAGTTACATCGTTTAGTCGTTGAATCAGGTGCATCAAAAACAGCTGTGAAGAACTTTGAAGCGATGGAGGTGAAAGCCCTATTTAAAAAGTCGGTTTTTGAAAAAACCTCTCTTTTAGAGCATCGAAATTACAAAAAATATGTGGAAAAAAATCCCCTCATTGAAGAGAAATTTTTGGAACTTAAAAAGCTTTTAGCCAAATGGGCAAGAGTCAAAGAGCAGGTGGTGTTGCATAATCTTTTTCAAGTCTATGACTACTATAAAAATGCGAACATTAGCACGGCTAGACAGTTAGGGGTGTTGAGCTTTGATGACCTTACCTACTTTACCCATCGGCTTTTGCATGAGAGCATCAACAAAGAGTTTTTGTACTTTAAAATTGACAGCCGTTTTAGGCATATTTTGCTTGATGAGTTTCAAGACACTTCCACCTTGCAGTTTTTACTTTTAAAACCTCTCATAGATGAGGTCGTAGCAGGGCATGGAAGTTCGGAGTTTAGGAGTTTCTTCTATGTGGGTGACACGAAGCAGTCGCTTTACCGTTTTAGAGGAGGGGTAGAGGAGTTGTTTGATGCCGTAGCACAAAGTTACGGCATAGAGATAGCCCAAATGGATACCAATTATCGAAGCAGTAAAGCCGTGGTAGAGCAGGTCAATTTTTGGTTTGAACCCAATATGAAAGGCTATGTAGCTCAAAAGTTTAGACCCAATGCCCAAGAGGGATTTGTGGCTGTGGTAGAGACAGAGGAGTTGGTAGAAGAGGCGTTAAAGCAGTTAGAATTTTTACTCTCAAAAAACATTCCTTTAAGTGACATCGCTTTTTTAGTTTCGACCAACAAAGATGGTGCGACCATTCAAGAGGCGTGTTATGCCAAAGGCTATGCCACTTCACTCAAAACCTCTTCATCACTTAAACATACCCCAAAAGTAGCCTCTGTGGTGGCGATGGTCTCCTACCTTTTCACAGGCTTAAGCCTTGATGCCAAAGCGATGCTTCAAGCTGTAAACAAAACCATAGAAGAGATTGATGTGAGTTGGTTTCACCCTTTTTTGCAACCTATGATCGTGGTACATCATCTCATTGCTAGTTTTGGCTATTTTGAAGAAGATATGAACCTCCTCAAACTTTTAGAATTTGCTTCAGACTTTTCAGACATTCCCACTTTTTTAGAAGAGTTTGAACTCTCTCAAATAGAAGTAGCAGGTTCAGCAAAACTAGGGGCAAAAATCATGACCATTCACGGTTCAAAAGGTTTGGAGTTTGAGCATGTCATTGTGCTAGACCGTCTAAAAGGAACAGCCCCTGACCGTTCTACTTTGCTTTATGAGTATGATGAACGGCTCAATGTTGAACGTGTCTTTTACAAAATGTCAGGACGGGCGAATTTTGATGAATATTATGCCTCGCTTTTAGAAAAACAGAAAATACTCAACGAAAAAGACAAGATGAATGTACTCTATGTGGCATTAACCAGAGCCGTGCAGAGTATGATAGTCATACGTAAAGTAAAAGCGTCTATGTTTGACCTTTTAGGAATGCGACCCATGCAAAAAGGAACATTGCAGAGTGTAGGGTCGATTGAAGCTAAGATAGATGAGCAAAAAGAGACACTTAACATCACCCACTACGGAACACAAGAGCTAAACAAAGAAGAGGAGGAAGACGAAAAAGATTACGATGCCATACTCTTTGGAACAGCCTTGCACTACACCCTTGAGATGATCTCCTCTTTTTCACTTATGGGCATGGCAGAAGCGATGACAGCGACTAAAAATCGTTACGGTTTACTTTTAACACAGCAACAACTTCAAGCAATTAAAAAACGTGTTTTAGAGCTAGTGACCAATCAACAGTTTCAAAGACTACTGCTTAATGCAAGGCTTAGTAAGGAACAATCTTTGGTTTTTGAAGATGAATTAAAGCAGATAGATTTACTCTTAGAGTATGAAGAAAAATGTGTGGTATTGGAGTACAAGAGTTCTAAGAAGTATCATCTCAAACACATAGCACAAGTCAAGCAGTACAAAAAAGCCATACAGAGCATTGTAGGAAAACCTACTACGGGGATTTTAGTTTATTTATTGGAAGATAAAGTGGAGTTTGTAGGTGTTTAAGGAGTTTAAATTACCTACTTTTAGCGTATAAAAGTAGGTATTGAGTAGAGTTTAGTTTCTATTAAAAATCAACTCCAGGGGCTAAGCTCAATTCTTTTCTCTCGCCAACATAGCTAAAGTTACTTGTAGGGTGATACACCATATCATACGATCTCCAGGATAAGGAATGACCATTAGTATCTTTGAAATAAGTCCAAGACTTTTTATTGTCTTGTTTTAATACACCCTTTGCTATTAAATTTTGTGCATTAATCTGAGCACCTTTTTTGTAAACACCTACCCATGCTTTTTTGTCTCTTGCATTATAATTACTAAATATTACTTTTCTTTTATCTATACTTATTGAAGAATGATTATATATATCTCTAAGAGGAGAAACAGCACTTGCTGCTCCACTACCGACTGTTTCAAAGGTCAATTTGGCTTCTACTTTATAAGAGTTATAATAAAAGAGTCTGGCTTCATATTTTCCTCTCTTCAAAAAAGCAACAGGGATAGTGGTTGTACCATCTTTTTCGGCCCATTTCCAAGATTTGACGTTACTCCAAGATGTTGAACTTCCTACTGGGTAAATTCCAATCCATGCTTTAGGCGCTACAGAAGTATATACTTCTATTACTGCGTTTCCAGTATTCTCATTTAGGTAGATATATGGTTTTCCCCTTGGAGGTTCTATGGTAAAAGCTTGTTTAGCTTCCATTTTATAAGAGTTGTTGTAAAAGAGTCTTGCTTCGTAGTCTCCTGGAGCTAAGTCATCAACGTGAATTTGAGGTTTATCCTCTAGCCATGTCCATCCTTTAACATTTTTCCATGCTGTTGAAGTTCCAACTTTATAAACACCAACCCAATCTTTCCCTTCTTTCCCTCCTTCCGAACTAGCATTAATAATTAACACTCTTCCTTCTAGTTCTGCAGTAACCCATGCCTCCTCAGCATGTAACAACATACTAAAGCTAAGCATAAGTAGTAGTGTAATTTTTTTAAACATTATTTCTCCTAATAATTTTATTTAACATAAAATCATATAATAAAATATATTACATCGTACTTATAATGTAGAATATGCTCTTAATAGATAAATGCTATAATTCAGCCAAATTTAATTTAAGGATATAAATGAATCTATCAGTAAGTGAAAAAGAACATATAGTAATTTTTGATGGGGTTTGTGGATTTTGTAATGGTTCAGTCAATTTGTTAATGCGATTGGATAAAAAGAGAATTTTTAAATATACTTCACTGCAAGGTGAATATGTTAAAAAATTAGACATAGCTAAAGATTTAGATAGCATTGTTTTTTATGATGAGGGCGAACTCTACTATAAATCTACAGCCGTTTTAAAAATACTCCAAAAACTTGGTGGTGTATGGTTAGTGCTTGGTGTTTTTTTGATTATTCCTCGGTTTATTCGGGATTTTGTTTATGATGTTATTGCGAAATATCGTTACCGTATTTGGGGAAAGTTAGAGAGCTGTCGTATGCCCACAGTAGAGGAAGAAGAACGCTTTATATCATAACTCCTCATTAAAAATTCTAATTTTTCTAACTTTAGCCCCCTCATCAATGCAGGATATGGTGTGCATTGTTGGGGAGAGGTAATGGTAGAGGGGGTTTCCTGACCTACTTTTTATGGGTGCTTGATTGTCAATGAGCCAATAGATGGTGCTGTTTTCTTCAAAAGAGTAACACTCTAGTTTGGTTTTTTTAAATTCCTTAGGAAGTAGTTGGTTGTGGGTGTAGGTTTTGCCCCCTATTGGACTGGTGATTAAGGGCTTATAGCTTTGCCACTCTTGGTAGCATCGGTGATTTTTTAAGCTAGTGATGGAGTTTAATTTGCCTTGTTTTTGTAAATAAGAGAGGACTTCAGCTCTCATGTTTTGACACGCTTCTTTGGGTTTTACGCCTACAATTACTTCATCTTGAACGTAATTTTTACACTGCTTTAATACAATGGCATCTTGACAAATATCTTTTCTTGTAATGCCTTTAGGTTTAGTAAACCAAGGCTGTTTTCCTAAAAGTCTAAAGATTTTAAAGAGTGTAGGTGAAGCAATTTTGAGTCCCGTAGCCGATACCCCTTGGTACTTTTTAGAAGAAGCTCCTGAAAAATTTCCAAACCAAACGGCTACGGTATATTTGGGCGTGTACCCCATGGTAAGCAGGTCTTTGGCATGGGCTGATGTTCCTGTTTTAAAGGCAACTCGGCTCATGCTTTGCATCTGCTCCCA
>JALSQB010000033.1 GCA_026985655.1 Campylobacteraceae bacterium
ACTGTATTAAATTGGTATTTAATAAAAGCACTAACAA
Organism: Campylobacteraceae bacterium; assembly: GCA_026985655.1. Taxonomy (GTDB): domain Bacteria; phylum Campylobacterota; class Campylobacteria; order Campylobacterales; family Sulfurovaceae; genus UBA1140. The sequence goes on from JALSQB010000033.1 coordinate 38, forward strand.
CTGCCATAACCACTAAACCTCCAATAATCAATCTTATCGTTCTTCGTTTTTCTGGTGTTTCATTGTTGTTATAATCGTCAATTTTGTCCATTGTTGGTTCATCTGTTAATTTCATTTGTTATCCTTTTGAATTGATGTTTCTTCTTCTAGTTTACCATAACGTTTTTCATATTCTTCTAAATGCTCTAGTTTTTTAAAATGCATTAGATTGTGTTGCACAAATTTTAGTGACAACCAAACAGTAATGGGTAAGGCAATATACCAAATTATTTCACCTAAATATTCCATCTTTTACTCCTTATAATTTTAGTAGTGATGTGGGTCATTTTTGACCTCATCTATGGTCATTTTTGTTTTGTCCATTGAACGCCAAGCCATAAAGATATAGCCAAATACCACAGGTACAAGCAACGAAACAAAACACATAATAGAGAGTGTGTAGTGACTTCCTGAACTGTTTTCAATCGTTAATGAACTCTGCAAATCAGCCAATGAGGGGTAGAAAACAGTATGATTAATACCTAACACAAAAAGTAAACTTGTGACAGTTAAAACAGTGCCTGTGCCTACATACCAAATTGCATCTTTTTTCTCGTTTACCAAAGCACGATAAAGACCATACAATAACGACAATACACCCACTGTTAAGCTCAAAAACAACAAAGGAGAGCTTAAAAAATTATGTAAAATTTTCATGCTTTCTACATTAACTATTTTCGTTGTTTCATCATAGTTATAAGCATTTTGAAAAAACATCATTCCCACAACAAACAAAAAAAGTGGTAGAAATACAAACATATTATTTTTAAGTACTTGAAGTAATCGCAACTCCATATCTTCCTCTTCAAAATTGTTAAAAAAGTAAAGTGTACCTAACATACGAGAGAGAAAAACCAACATTAATCCAAAGGCTATGTTAAAAGGGCTAAGTAGTGCTTCTAATCCATAACTTGCTTTTGTCCAATGTGACAAGTTCATCTCATTAACAATGAAGTTTCCTCCTGTATAAAGCGTAGCCAATGCCACACCAATAAGAAAAATTCCTAACGAACCATTAATGAAAAGTAATATTTCATAAAATCGCTGACCAAAAAAGTTATTGGGTTTTTTACGATATTCATACGCAACAGCTTGAATAATAAAACAAAACAAAATTGCCATCCATACAAAGTATGCCCCACCAAAACTCACGGCATAAAAGAGAGGGAAGGCTGCAAAAATTGCACCTCCAAACATGACTAAGCTAGTAAAACTCAACTCCCATTTACGCCCAAGCGAGTTGATGATTAAATCACGTTCATCTTCATTTTTACCTAAAGTGTAGAGCAAGGTCTGTCCACCTTGAACAAAACTCATAAAAACAAAAAGTCCTCCTAGAAGGCTCACAATGAACCACCAATAAACTTCTAAACTATAAAGTGAAATCGTATCTAGCATCTTAATGTTCCCCCTCTGGTCCAATTTTTATCTGTGTAAACATAATCTTAATTTCTGCTATGAGTAAGCCTGTAAACAAGACAGCAAAGAGCCAAAAAGTAATCATCACTGACGTTGAACTCACATTAGAAGCTGCCATTCCCACAGGTAATAGGTCTTGGATTGCCCATGGTTGTCGTCCTGCTTCAGCAACTATCCAACCTGCTTCTTGTGCCACATAACCTAAAGGAAGTGTCATAAGCATTAACCTTAAAAGCCATCGTTTTTTTTCTATCTCATTAATCATAGAAAAATAAAGTGTCATAATAAAAAGCACTAAGAACCATGTTCCTAAGCCCACCATCGTGTGAAAACTGTAAAAGGTCAATGCCACATTAGGCACGGCATCTTCAGGTTTTTTTAGATACCCATAACCCATGTAGGCTTGATTTTGCTCAAAAATAGCCAATGCTTCTTTCGCTTTTTGAGGATTATTTTCTTTTTTATATTTTTTATAATCACTTAATGCTCCAACTGCCAGTTTCCCTTTTTGCATCTTCTCAATAACACTCATAATCTTGTGTTTCTCATTACCATAGACTAAGTCGTGAACACCAGGAACAAAGGCTGAAAGTGAATGATAGCCTAGAAAAGAGAGTGCATTTGGTATCTCCAATTTAAAAATAAAAGGGTCTTTCTCATCGCCTAAAACTTTTTCAGGATCTAACAAACCAATGGCAACAATTCCTGCTTTGTTTTCTCCCTTATAAACACCCTCCATCGCTGCTAGTTTCATGGGTTGTTTTTGTGCCACATTAAAAGCCGATTCATCACCACTCATAAGCAAGAAAAAGGAGGTAATTAATCCAAAAGAAGAAGCCACAATAATGCTTCGCTTAGCAAAAAGAACCTCACGTTTTTTAAGTAAATACCACGCACTTACCCCAATGACAAACAGAGATGCCAAAACATAACCACTACTCACTGTGTGAAGAAATTTACTCACAGCATTAGGATTAAAGAAGACTGCCCAAAAATCTTCCATCTCATTTCGTGCCGTATCAGGGTTAAAGTGCATTCCCACAGGATGTTGCATCCAACCATTGGCAACTAAAATCCAAAGTGCTGAAAGGTTTGAACCAATCGCCACCAACCATGTAGAGGTAAGGTGCATTCTTTTACTTACTTTTTCCCAACCAAAAAACATAATGGCAAAGAAAGTAGATTCCATAAAAAATGCCATCAATCCCTCAATGGCAAGTGGTGCACCAAAAATGTCACCCACAATCCAAGAGTAGTTTGACCAATTTGTCCCAAACTCAAACTCCATAATAATACCCGTAGCCAAACCAATCGCAAAGTTAATGGCTAAAAGCCCCATCCAAAATTTTGTGGTCTCTTTCCACCACTCATCGCCTGTTTTGACATAGATACTCTCCATAATCGCCACAATAAATGTTAGCCCCAAAGTCAATGGCACAAAAAGCCAATGGTAAAGTGCTGTTAATGCAAACTGTGCTCTTGACCAATCAATAAGTAGGTCACTGTGTTCTATCATTCTATTTTCCTTTTTTTATTTTCTGGTAGTTAATTGTTGTAAAACATGTTCGGCACGTTGTGCATCTGTCTCAAAATGTGTGGCTAAAAAGTTAGGGAAAAACAAGCATTTAATAATCACAAAAAGAACAAATAATTTAATGACTATAAGTAACCATAAACGCTTTCCTAATTTCATGCTTTGAAATCCTTCAACATAAAAAAGAAAAATCTTTTTACTAAATTTCATCAAAAAAAAATCCCCCCTGTTATATTTTAAACATATGTCAAGAATATACTATTTTTTTTATTATATGTCAAGTATTTCATAGTTATGCTATAATTTGACATGGGACGAAATAAATTAAAACGTACATTAAAATTTAAGCCAAAATATAAAGCCTTTAGTAGCCATGAGGGTGACAATAAAGAAGTTATTTCACTTTTACATGAAGAGCTTGAAGCCCTCTATTTAATGGACTCCCAAGAGCTTTATCAAGCAGATGCAGCTAAACAAATGGGTATTTCACGTCCTACTTTTGCGACCATTATTAAAAATGCACGGCAGAAAATAACCATGATGCTTATTACAGGGGCTTCCTTAAAAATTGTTGATGAAAAAGATGATTTGTTGGTGATGATTCCTAGTGAGTCAAAAGAGGCGATTTTAAAGAGTAGCGTAGAGGCAAAATTTCTTTTGATTTATCATCTTCAAAATAAACAAATTATTAAAAGGGGCTATCTTCTAAACCCTATAATTAAAAATAAAGTACGTCCAGCTCAAGTCTTGCCTGCATTATGTTCTAAACATGGCATTAATTTTTTCATGAGTGAGTCGATAGGGCTAGGATTAAAAAGTGCTTTACTGTCAAAAGGAGTCTATAGTATTATTGAAAATGAGATTAATGAAGAGAAGATTTTACACTTAAATTAAAAAGCATTGAGTTAGGATTTACCCTAACTCAAACTACTCTTAATATCCGTTACAAACTCCGTAATATCTTCATACAAAGCTTGTAAATCTTCTTCATGTTCGACCTCATCAGCTAAAATTTCACTCACTAAATCATAGGTTACAATGTCTTTGTCTCTGGTCATATCTGCAATGGCTGAATAGGTAGAGATGGCACATTCTTCCCCTTTAATGGAATCTTTTAAAATACTTACCACATCAAAACTTTTGGGTTCTTCATAGCCACAGTTGGTATGAGTAAACCAATCCTTTGGATTTAAAAGGGGTGTCCCTCCTAACTGTAAAATTCTGTCGGCTACCATGTTGGCATGTCTTAGCTCATCGGTTGCGTGTTGATTTAGCTCAGCAATCGCTGCATCTTTCATGATGCCTTTAATGACTTTGGCTTCTATGAAATATTGATAATAGGCTAACCATTCATCCGCATACGCTCTGTTTAGTACTTTAATAATTTCATCAATTTCTAATCCTTTAATGATAGAATTTCCTCTTTTTGCCATAATTTATCCTTTATAATTTTAATTGTTTTTCTATCTTAGAACCATATTCTACATTAGCTTTTTTAAAGTGTAAAACTTGTAAAGTTTGAATTTCTACTGTAGCATTTTTTAATGACCCTACAATATTGTTTACTAAATCATTTTGCTCACTCTCGCTTAATAATCTATAAAGATTACCAGCTTGTATAAAATCGCTGTTCTCATCGCTATCATAAGCATAACGGTCAGCATCACCAT
>JALSQB010000034.1 GCA_026985655.1 Campylobacteraceae bacterium
TTTCCAGAAATCCCTGAAACAGAAGAGATATTGACGATGGCCCCACCTTTTTGCTTAATAAACTTAGGAAGTAATGCTTTAGTTACTCTAAACATACTGTTTAAATTTGTCTCGATGACCTCTTCCCACTCTTCATCGGTCATCCAAAAGAAGAGATTGTCTTTGGTAATGCCTAAATTATTGACCAAAACTTCTACTTCAATCTCTTTTAAAACTTCTTGAATGTTCTCTTTATCTTTAGCATTAAAGGTTAAAATTTTACCATTACCATTAATCTCTTTTAAAATCTCTTCAGCTTTTTCTTTGTTGGCATTGTAATGAATGTAAACAAAATAACCCTCTTTCGCAAATCTCTTAACAATTGCTTCACCCAAAGAGCCTGTTGCACCTGTTACCAAAACTTTTTTCATTTTTCTTCTTTCTATTCTAAAATAATTATAAAGATATTTTATCTAAATCCTAGTAAAAATGCCCCTAAAGATTAACATCAGTTTCATAGAAACTATTGGCTATAATTTCATTAATTATTTTAGGGATTTTAAATGTCAATTACAACACAAGAAGTAAAAGAGAAGTTAATAGAAGGTCTTAATTTAGAAGAGCTAACACCTGAAGAGATAGATGATAATGAGCCTCTGTTTAACGAAGGATTAGGATTAGATTCAGTAGATGCCATAGAGTTAATCGTGGTTTTAGATGCTAATTATAATGTCAAGTTTGAAAATATGGACGAGTTAAAAGAGATTTTTGCAAGTATCACCAACTTAACCAAATATATTAACGAAAATAGAAAGTAACTCGATGATTACAACAGATGATTTAAAAAAAGCACTCATAGAGGGTCTTGTTTTAGAAGATATTGACCCCTCTGACATTGCTGATAATGATGCACTTTTCAATGAGGGTTTAGGACTAGACTCCGTTGATGCCATAGAGCTTGTGGTTATTTTAGAGAATGAATATGGCATAAAATTTAAAGACATGGACGAAGCAAGAACTGTTTTTGTATCGGTTCAAGTATTGACAGATTATATTAACCAAAATGCAACAAAATAGTATTTACATTGAAGCCATGGAGATGGTCTGTTCTGCTGGACTGAACAAAGAAGAGATTTTTTCCTCACTTCTTGAGGGGAAAACAGGCATCAAGCAACATAGTGACTTTTTATCAGATGGAACACGCTGTGCCATTGGACGTATTGATTCTGAACACACGTTTAATGAACTTCTAATTCAAAGCATTCAGACACTGCTTGATAACGCTACACTTAAGAATTTTCACAATACTTTTTTAGCCGTTGGAACGTCAGTAGGAGGCATGGCTTGGGCTGAAAACAGGTTCATAGAAGATGAAGGCTCATTGACAAAGATAGAACTAAAAAAACAATCCATTCACGCCGTAGCACACACTTTAAAACACTCCTTTAATTTTAAAGATGCTATTACTTTTTCTACTGCGTGTACTTCAAGTTCTAACGCCTTAGTTTTTGCCAAAGAGCTTTTAGATGCAGGAGCATACGAACACGTTTTAGTGGTGGGTGCTGATGAGATTTCACTCACTACGGTAAATGGATTTAATGCTTTGGGCGTACTCTCATCTGAGGGTTCAAAACCTTTTGATAGTAAGCGAACAGGCATGAATGTCAGTGAGGGCATAGGGGCTATTTTGTTGAGTCATCAAAAAAATCATAGGACAAGCGATATTCAACTTGTAGGCACAGGTTGTTCTTCCGATGCCCATAACATTACCAACCCTCACCCTGAGGGAGCTGGAGCTAAAATGGCAATGCAAGAAGCACTCAACAATGCAAAAATAGACGCTTCACAAATAGACTACATCAACGCACACGGAACAGGCACAATGGCAAATGACACAGCAGAGGGAAAAGCCGTTCAAGCACTCTTTGAGCATAAGCCTTATTTGGGTTCGACTAAATCCATTACAGGACACACTCTTGGGGCTTGTGGCGTGATTGAACTCATCATTACTGCGATGGCGATGCAACAAGAAGTTGTTCCTGCAAACTTTAATTTAACAGAGCAAGAGTTAAATGAATTAAATTTACCCAACAAAAACCTTTCACATAAAATTAATTATGCCCTTTGCAATGCTTTTGCTTTTGGGGGAAACAACACTTCCATTGTATTAAAGCGAGTTACGCATGAAAATTAATCTTAAAATCTTAAATAGCCATTTTGTATCGGCTACGGATAAGTGTGAAAACTTAGAAGAGAAAACCTTAGTCCCTAAAATGATGCTTAGAAGAAGACTCACAAGGGCTTCTAAAATTGCCATATTTTTAGCATCTAAAGTAGGCTACAAAAATGAAAGAATTATTTTTGGTTCAGCCTATGGTGAAGCTAAAGCGACTATTGATATTATTGAATCTATTTATAATAAAACACTTTTAAGTCCTACGGCTTTTCAAAACTCGGTACATAATACGCCTGTCTCTTACCTTTCCATTTTGTCTGAAAACACCAAAGAAGTGACCACGGTATCTGACCTTTTTGACACCTCACTTTCGGTGCTAAAAACAGGGGCAATCAAAGCACTCAAAAAAGACAAACTACTCCTGATGAGTGTTGATGCCTTTAATATTGACAAAGTAGAAGAACTCAACAAATGTAAACTTACACAGTTAGAATCAGGTGTAGCAATGTTGGTTGAAGTGACACAAGAAAAAGCCAATATATTTGTAGAAAATGAAACATTTGCTAAGACGTCTCCCTCACTTTGGCAAATGCTTGAAATTCATCACAAAGCACAAAATACGCAAAATCCTATTGTGGAGATTGAGCTATGAGTGTAGAAGAGATCAATAAGCTTCCACACTTAGCACCTGTACGGTTTGTTACAGAAGTGTTAAAAGCTGGTGAAATGGATTCTACTTCTATGGTAACTTTTGAAGAAGTGCCAACACTCTCTGCCATTGTTGAATCTGCTGCTCAAAATGTTATCTTTATTACCTCACTGTATCGTGACTTTGAGGGGGGTGTTTTAACGGGTATGAAACGGGTAAAACTACTCAAAAACCTAGAAAAAGGTTCATACAAAGTACAAAGTATTCTATCTGCGAGGCTCGATAACTTTTCAATGTTTAAGTTTACACTCTTAAAAGATAATGAAATCTTTGTAGAGGGTGAGATGAGCATTATGATGAACCATCGTCAAGAAAAACTAAAAAAAGAGGAAAAATAATATGAAAAATTGTGATGTACTCATCATTGGAGGAGGACCTGCTGGTTCTATTGCCGCTGCAAACTTAGCACAAAAAGGTTTCTCGGTTGAAGTGATTGAAAAAGTTGATTTCCCACGTTTTGTTATTGGTGAGTCTTTACTTCCCCAATGTAATGAGATATTGGCTAAAAATAATCTGCTAGAGAAGGTTACTCAAAAAGGGTTTATCTTAAAAGCAGGGGCAATCTTTATTAATGAAGCCAAAGAGGTAGAGACGTATCATTTTAGAGAAAATATTGGTGAGCCTTTTAACACAAGTTTTCAAGTAAAACGTGAAGAGTTTGACCATACACTACTTTTAGGTGCATCTGAATTTGGGGCAAATGTTCACCATGGTGTAGAAGTAACTGCCTACAATGAAACAGAAAATATTGTCTCCACAGTAGATAGAGAGGGAAACAAAGAGGAGTACCAAGCACGATTTGTGCTTGATGCTTCTGGTTATGGTCGTGTTTTACCTAGACTGCTTGATTTGGATATTCCCTCTGAACTTAAAACACGTCAAGCTGTTTTTACACGCATTGAAAACGATATTCGTCCAGAGGGTGAATTAGCAGGATACATTACAATTTTTATTCATGGAGACAACGATGCTTGGATTTGGGTTATTCCTTTTGCTGATGGCATTACCTCGGTTGGTATTGTCTCTACCCAAGAGTATTTTGAAGAGATGAACATGGAAGAAGAGGCGTTTTGGAATCATGTGATTTATTCCAATGTCAATACCAAAGAGCGTTTTAAAAATGCTACAAAAGTACGTCCTGTGGGTAAAATTGGAGGCTACTCTTCAAATGTAAAATGCATGTACGGTAAAGGTTTTGCCTTAGCTGGAAATGCCACAGAGTTCTTAGACCCTGTCTTCTCTTCAGGTGTAACACTTGCCCTTGTAAGTGGTGATTTATCTGCTGACCTTATTGCTAGAGAGCTAAATGGTGAAACAGTTGATTGGCAAAGTGAATATGAAGATTATATGATGACAGGAATTAATGTCTTTAGAGACTTTGTAAACACTTGGTACGATGGACGACTACAAAAAGTCTTCTTCTCCCCACTTAAAAAAGAGCAATATACCCGTTCTATCTCTTCAATTTTAAGTGGTTATGTTTGGAACAAAAAAAATGTATTTGTGGGGGATTCAGAAAAGAAACTCGACATGCTCATAAAGATGATAGATGCGTCTGTTAAGTAAAAATCTCTACACCTCTACCCAATTAAGTGATGACTCTTGGAAAGTTGTAATGGCTGATGAAACACACCCTGTTTTTAAAGCCCACTTTGAGGGGAATCCTCTGCTTCCTGCTTTTTTACAAATAGATATATTTGGTGAACTTTTAGAGAAGAAACTTGTAAGCATTAAGAAAAGTAAATTTAAA